>NZ_JANSHR010000109.1:11607-67566 GCF_047461675.1 Synechococcus sp. R70.1 | reverse complement strand
CGCTCGGCGTTGAGCCTTTCTTCCTGCTTCAGCGACCCATGGCTAGTGGCAGAGTTTACCTCTACTACCCCGCCAGAGGGATCTCCACAGGCGTGACTTCCCCGCAAGCTGCAGGTAGTTGCTCCTTGCCCCCATAAGGCACACCGGCTAAAGACGGAGCCAACTTTAGCCTAGGCAAAACGCCTACTCAAGAAGCAAGAAGATGTACCGGCTAGCCTACTAGCTCAGCCCATCTCCGTCAAGGCAGAAGGTTGGTTATGCCACAAAGTGGCCAACTGTCCGGTGAATCAAGGACTAGAGGAGATCCCTAGTCGGCAAGAAGGCTGCGATTTCCGAATTTTTGTAACAGGGAAGGCAAAGCCTAGCCCCTAAGGCGAGAAGCGGCTGAGGTTGCGATCGTGAAGAAATGCAAAGTATACTGAAGGGCAGGTGCCGCTTGTGGAGGTTTCCATGTCCAACCCCAACCTGTCTGAGCCCAAGTTTGGCTTTAACGAGTACGCCGAGCGCCTCAACGGCCGCGCAGCCATGATTGGCTTTGTGCTGGCCATCGTTATTGAAGCGGTAACGGGCCAAGGCGTCGCCTCCTGGCTAGGTCTAATTCAGTGATCCCCCTCCGGCTCTAGCACCAGATCAAGCCTGCCGTGGAGCAGGCTCTTTGTTCTTTAGCTGATCCCTTCTTGCCGTTTGGCAATCGGCATGCGCCAGCCGGTGCCAAAGGCTCGATCGGTAACCCGCAGGCCAGGGGGAGCCTGGTGGCGCTTGAACTCAGCATTCTGCACCAGCCGCAGCACCTGCTGCACCGTGTCAGGTTCAAACCCCTGGGCCACCAGCTCAGCGGCCGACTGGTGCTGTTCGATGTGCCGCTGGAGGATAGCGTCCAGCAAGTCGTAGGGAGGCAGGCTATCGCTATCTTTCTGGCCAGGTCGCAGCTCTGCTGAGGGGGGCTTGGTGAGGATGGGGAGGGGAATCCGTTCCTGGTGGCGGTTGATCCAGCGGGCCAGGCGGTAGACCCAGGTTTTGGGCACATCGGAAATCACGGCCAGGCCGCCGGACATATCCCCGTAGATGGTGCAGTAGCCCACCGCCAGCTCCGACTTGTTGCCCGTGGTCAAGAGCAGCCGGCCAAACTTGTTGGAGAGGGCCATGAGCAAGGTGCCGCGAATGCGCGACTGCAGGTTCTCTTCCGTGATGTCAGAGGGCAGGCCAGCGAAGGGCTCAGCCAGGAGGTGCTGGTAGCTCTCCATAATCGACTGGATGGGCAGCTTCAGGGTAGGGATCCCCAGGTTCTGCGCCAGTTGGTAGGCGTCCGTCAGGCTGCCCGGGCTGGAATAGGGAGAGGGCATGAGTACCCCCAGCACCCGCTCTGGACCTAGGGCGTCGGCGGCAATGACGGCAGTTACCGCTGAGTCAATCCCCCCCGACAGGCCCAGCAACACCTCGCGAAAGCCGCATTTGCTGACGTAGTCGCGGGTGCCTAAGACCAGCGCCTCGTAGAGCTCTGCTTCCGGCTCCGTTGGCCAGCGGGATCCCTGAACTTCCGGGCCTTCCTCAGGAGGGTGAACCAGCGCCTCCACATCTACCATCAGGCAGTCCGGCTGAAAGGCAGCGGCTTGGGCCACCACCCGGCCCCGGCAGTCTAGGGCGCAACTGGCCCCGTCGAAAATGAGGTCGTCGTTGCCCCCCACCTGGTTGACATAGAGGATGGGCAGGGCGTGCTTGCGGGCCAGGGATCCCAGCATCTCCACCCGCAATTTCTGCTTGCCCAGGCTAAAAGGCGAGGCCGATAGATTGATGAGCAAATCGGCGCCGCAGCGGGCCATCTCGTCTACCGGATCCCGGTGGTAGCGGCGGTGCTGCCAGAAGTCGCGGTCGTTCCAGATGTCTTCACAGATGGTGAAACCCAGGCGATAGCCGCCGTACTGGACGGGCTGGGGCTGGGATCCCGGCTCAAAGTAGCGGTCTTCGTCGAAGACATCGTAGGTGGGCAAAAGCGACTTCTGGAACCAGTGGCGGATCTGCCCCCCCTCTAGCCAGGCCGCGGCGTTGTAGAGAGGCCGCCCCTCCGGTAGGGGGTTGGGCTGCACGGATCCCACCACCACCGGAATGCTATCCCGCAGCCAGTCAGCCAACTGCTGCAAGACTTGGCCTGCCCTCTCGACTAGAGCAGGGTAGAGCAGCAGGTCCCGGGGCGGGTACCCCAACAAGGCCAGTTCAGAAGTAATCGCCAGCTCTGCCCCCTTGGCTGCTGCCGCCTCAACTGACGCACGGATGCGCTCGGCATTGCCGCTGAGATCGCCAACGGTATAGTTAAGTTGCAACAGCGCTACCTTCACTTAGCTCCCTTGGTCGAGAATGGCGGACTCCACGATGATACGCCAGCTCAGACTTAGGTTTGGCCAGAGGCGGGTTGCACTGTTGCTGGCAACTCGGTCTCGGCGTCTGGGTGGAAGTAGCGGTAAATCTGGCGGGCCAGCTTGGGGCCAATGCCTGGCACCTGGGCCAACTGCTCTTCGGTGGCCACTTGAATGCGGGCAAGGGAGCGAAACGCCTCCATGAGCAGCTTTTGGCGCTGCTTGCCTAGGCCAGGGATCTCCTCCAAAACAGAAGCCTGTTGGCGCAGTTTCCGCTGCTGGCGATGGTAGGCAAGGGCAAAGCGGTGGGCCTCATCCCGTAGGCGCTGCAATAGCAGGCGAGCTGGATCTTGGGGTGGCAGCCGCAGCGGCTCGGGATCCCCAGGCCGAAAGATTTCCTCCTCCCGCTTGGCCAAGGCAATGACCGGCAGGTGATCTAGCCCCAGCTCCGCCAGAACAGCCATCACCGCGGCCAGTTGCCCTTTGCCCCCGTCGATGAGCACCAAGTCCGGCTGATCCTCAGGGGTCATTTTGCTAAAGCGACGCCGCGCCACCTCGGCATGGCTGGCAAAATCGTCGGAGTGGCCAGGACGCACCTCGGGGTTGCGAATCTTGTAGCGGCGGTAGTGCTGCTTGGCTGGCAGGCCGTCGATAAACACCACCTGGCTGCCCACCGCATCGGATCCCTGAATGTGGGAAATATCGTAGGCTTCCAGGCGGCGGGGGGCTGACGGCAGATCCAAAACTTCTGCCAAGCGCTCCAGGGCTGCTGCCTCCCGGTCTGCCAAGCGCTGGCTGCGGGCTAGCTCCAGCTGGGCGTTCCGCTCCACCAGGTCAATCAGCTCGGCTTTACTTTGCCGCTGGGGGGCAATGAGACTGACTTTGCGCCCCTTTTTTTGGCTTAGCCAAGACTCGAGAAAATCGCGATCCGGCAGCTCGTACTGCGTCAAGATTTCCGAGGGAATTTCCACCGGATCGCAGTACTGGTAATGCTCCTGCAAAACCCGCTGCAAAATCAGGGCTGGATCGTCGCCCCGGTTTTCGGCCACAAACCCCAGCCGACCCACCAGCTTGCCCGCTCGCACCTGAAACAACTGAATACAAGCCCGCGAGTCGTCCATCGCCAAGGCCAGAGCATCGCGGCTAACTGTCGAGTTGGGCAAAGACACCTTCTGGGATTCGCCCAACTGTTCTAGGCCGCGGATTTGATCCCGATACCGCGCTGCTGCCTCGTAATTTTCTTGCTCGGCCGCCTGGGCCATTTTCTCCTTCAACTCCCGGATGAGCTCGTCCGTCTGCCCCTGGAAGATCATCGCCACTTGAGCAACGGTCTTGCGATACTCCTCGGGGCTGATCAAGCCCTGACAGACACCAGGGCAACGCCCGATGTCGTAGTTCAAACAGGGGCGATCTTTGTAAAGTGGCTTGGGACGCTGGCGCAAGGGAAAAATCCGCTTCACTAGCCCAAGGGTGTACCGCAGCAGGCCTACATCGGTATAGGGACCATAGTACTTATCTTGATTTTGGTCGAGACGGCGGTGGCGGGTAATGTAAATCTGAGGGTAGGGCTCTGACCATGTAATGCACAAATAGGGGTACTTCTTATCCTCTTTGAGGAGAACATTGTAGGGTGGCTGATAGGTTTTAATCAGATTGTCTTCTAAAGCCAGGGCCTCACTCTCGTTATCAGTTACAATAAACTCGATCTCGCACACCTGGGCTACCATGCGCTGAATGCGAGGGGGGAGATCCCCAAGGCAGCGAAAATAGGATCGCACCCTGGAGCGCAACTTCTTAGACTTGCCCACATAGAGGATTTGATCGCTGGCATCTCGCATGAGGTAGACACCAGGCTCAGCCGGGATCTCCTTGAGCCGACTCTCCAGAAGCTCTGGGCTTTGGATGAGAGGGATAGTCATAGCGCTAGCCTCAGGGATCCTGGTTTTGCCCCCATCCCCTTTTCCGGCGGAAGGAGGGGAGTCAAAGCTGTAACCCCAATCTAGCAACAGCCCTGCACCGCAGAGTGCAAGCGAGCTGGCTCAGGTAATATGGCTTGGCCAAGAGGGGTTTAGGGGTGAATCTGTACCGGGATCTGCTGCAGCCGCTACTGTTTTCCGGGCTAAGGGCTGACCCAGAAACCCTCAAGGTGGCGCTCCTACGCACCTTAGAGTGGCTAGATGTTACCCAGGCCACGGGGATCTTGAGTCTTTTGGAACGCCTCTTCTGCTATCGGGATCCCTGCTTGGAGGTGCGGCTGTGGGGGCTGAGCTTCCCCAATCCCCTGGGTCTCGCTGCGGGCTTGGATAAGGACGGCGTAGCTTTGGGAGTCTGGCCCTACCTGGGCTTTGGCTTTGTGGAGGTGGGCACCGTCACTCCCCAGCCCCAGCCAGGCAATCCAAAGCCGCGCCTATTTCGGCTGCCCCAGGATCGGGCTGCCCTCAATTGCATGGGCTTCAATAACCAGGGAGCAGCAGCTTTGGCCGAACGGCTGCGCCGGCTGCGTCAACGTCTTATCCCCATTGGCGTCAACCTGGGCAAAGGCAAAGCCACGCCGCTGGAAGCCGCCGCCACCGACTACCTGGCCAGCTTTCGGGTGCTGCGGGAGCTGGGGGACTATTTTGTGGTTAACGTCAGCTCCCCTAACACGCCAGGCTTGCGATCCCTGCAGGCTGCCAAGCACCTGGAGCCCATCCTGGCCGCTCTCCAAGAGGAAAACCAAGCCAAGAAGCCTCTTCTGGTCAAGATTGCCCCCGACCTAGACTGGCCAGAGATTGACGCCATTCTGGAGCTAGCTCAAGCCTACGGCCTGGCTGGGATCATCGCCACCAACACCACTCTGCGCCGCGACAACCTGAAAACCCGCTTCCTCCCTGGTCTAGGGCCTTTGGCAACAGCAGCCGGCGGCATCAGCGGCGCCCCGCTGCGAGAGCGCTCCACCCAGATCATCCGCTACATCCACCAGGCCACGGGGGGACAGCTGCCCATTATCGGCGTGGGGGGCATCTTTACCCTAGACGACGCCCTGGAGAAGCTTGCTGCCGGCGCCAGTTTGCTCCAGGTCTATACCGGTTGGATCTATGAAGGGCCAAGCCTGGTTCCTCGCCTGCTGCGCGGCCTTGCTGCTAGCCGGCAGGGAGCCTGCTCGATCCCATCCGGGCGTAAGATTGTTGGTTAAGGATCCCCAAGGGAGCCTGCCGGTGAGCCTGCTGCAACACCTTTTCAAAACTTCCCATCCCGTGATCGGAGTGGTCCATCTGTTGCCGCTGCCCACCTCCCCCCGTTGGGGCGGCAACTTGGAGCAGGTTATTGCCCAAGCGGAACAGGCCGCCACGGCCTTGGCTGCAGGGGGCGTTCACGGGATCCTGGTCGAGAACTTCTACGATGCCCCTTTTGCCAAGGATCAGGTAGACGCGGCGGTGGTGAGCGCCATGACGGTAGTTGTCCAGCGGATTAAGACGTTGGTCTCCCTGCCCATCGGGATCAACGTCCTGCGCAACGATGGCTGTAGCGCTCTAGCCATTGCCGCCTGTGTGGGGGCGCAGTTTATCCGCGTTAACATCCTCTGCGGGGCAATGGTGACCGACCAGGGCCTCATCGAGGGGAATGCCTACCGCTTGCTGCGCTACCGCCGCGAGCTAGGGGCCCAAGACATTAAAATCTTCGCCGATGTGCTGGTAAAGCACGCCCAACCTCTTGGCTCCACTAGCCTTGAGGCGGCTATCCTGGATACAGTGGAGCGAGGTCTTGCCGATGCCATCATCGTCTCCGGCGAGGCGACCGGCAAGCCGCCTCTTCTAGAAGATCTAAGGCTAGCCCGCCAAGTTGCTCCTCAGGTACCCCTTCTCATTGGCTCAGGGGCCACCGCTGAGAACATCGGCACTCTCATCCAGCACGCCGATGGAGTGATCGTGGCCAGTTCCCTCAAGCGGCTGGCTCGTTCTGGGGGTATACTGACAGGCCATGCAGAGCTTTTCCCCCTCATTGACCCCATTCGGGTGCGGGAATTTGTAGAGGCGTTGCAGCAGGCGGTAGGGGAGGACCCCCCTGCCTCTACCTACTTAGCCACCCCTACTTCTAGTTGTAGCTAGACTTTGGGGGTTTCTCCTCATGCTGCCGTCTGACTACAGGGGCGGGGATTCTTCTAGTCCAGTACCTGAGTCCCTGGAGGAGAAGGCGTGGAGCCAGCTCAAGGATCAGGTTCCCCGCCTTTGGGTCGTCGACGACGATTCGGTGACTCGCTGCTTCGTGGGCGGGGTTCTCAAAGCCTGTGGCTACCAGGTGGAAACCTGGGAAGATGGCCAGATGGCCTGGGAGCAGCTGCAGGCGCTCGACGAAAACCAGTGGCCGGATGTGGTGATCTGCGATTGGGTGATGCCCAAGCTGTCAGGGCTGGATTTTTGTCGCCGTCTCAAGGGATCTGCCGCTGGCCAGTTTGTCTACTTCATTTTCCTCACGGCCCGCTCTGAACTCAAGGATTGCCTTCAGGGGTTGGAGGCGGGGGCAGATGAGTTTATCGCTAAGCCGGTGGCTCCTGAGGAACTGCGGGCACGGGTGCAGGCAGGGCTGCGTTTACAGCGGCTTGTCCAAGCTTTGGCTCAGGCCAACCGCCAACTGCAAGCCCGCAACGAGCTGTTGGAGTCTCTGTCTTTGACGGATCCCTTGACTGGAGCCTTGAACCGCCGCGCCCTTGACCAGGCACTGCCCCGTTTGCTGCAGCAGGTGGGGCCGCAAGGGAAAGCCCGCTACCGCTACCTCTGCCTATTGATGCTGGATGTGGATCACTTCAAGCAGATCAACGACACCTACGGCCACTTCATCGGCGACTGCGTTCTCCAGGCCATTGTTGAACGGCTGCAGCAGCACCTCCGCCCCTCCAGCCTGCTCTACCGCTACGGCGGGGAGGAATTGGTCTGCGTTACCCCTGGTCTAAGCCCCTCGCGCTGTCAACGGTATGCTGAGTCGCTGCGCCAGGCTATCGCCAGCCTCCCGTTGAGGTTTCGCCCCGTCGCAGCCTGGCTGTAACCATCAGCATTGGCGGGGTCGTGATTAGCGAAGATCACCCCCTGCCGCCAGAGGTTGCCCTCCAGCAAGCCGATGAGGCCCTCTACCAAGCCAAACGGGCAGGACGCAACCGGCTGCAGCTTTTCTGGCCACCAGCACCCTTTTCGGGGAATGCGCCGGAGGAGGTCCTCTGAGGGGCTTTACGGGCTGCTGTTAGCTTCTAGGCTGAGATCGGCAGTGGGAGCAATTTTGCTGAGCTTAATCTTGGGATTGCTACTGACAAATTGCTGCAGAGTCCATTCATTCTTAAAGAGCAGAACCGGCCTATCCTGAACATCCTTGACAATCAGAGTGTTAAACAGACTGGGAAGATCCCGAAGGGCCTCCCAGCCGTTTTCTACCCAGCGAGCCAGCGTGTAGGGCAGCATCTCCAGGCGGGTTTCAACGTTGTATTCATGTTCCAGGCGGTACTGCAGCACCTCAAACTGCAACTGGCCCACCGCGGCCACGATTGGATCCCGTTTGGATTCGTCAAGGGAGTACATAATTTGCACCGCCCCTTCTTCCCGCAGCTCTGACACCCCTTTCTGAAACTGTTTAAATTTGGAGGGGTTGGGATTTTTGAGATAGGCAAAAAGCTCCGGGGAAAAGCTTGGGATCCCGGCGTAGCGCAGCTTTGGGCCAGTGTAGAGCGTATCCCCAATTGTAAAGAGGCCAGGGTTATTTAGGCCAATCACATCCCCAGGGTAAGCTTCGTCAATGGAGATGCGCTCTTGAGCAAACAACTTCTGGGGGTAGGATAGGCGGATTGGGCGGTTGAGGCGGGCATGGTTGACCACCATGTCTTTCTCGAACTTGCCGGAGCAGATGCGCACAAAAGCAATGCGATCCCGGTGGCGGGGATCCATATTGGCCTGCAGCTTAAAGACAAAGCCTGTGAACTCAGGATACTCTGGAGAAATCAGCCCAGCTGTACTTTCGTGGGGCATTGGCGGCAGGGAGTACTCCAAAAACGCATTGAGAAACAGCTCCACCCCAAAATTGGTCATGGCGCTGCCGAAAAAGACAGGAGTTTGTTTCCCAGCATGAACCTGTTTGAGATCCAAACTGGGCATAAGGCCATCCAGGATCTCCAATTCTTCCTTAAATCGGTAGTAGAGATCTTTTTCGATTAGGTCTTCCACTTGGGGATCCCCGAGTTTAATAACTGTATCTTTGACTCGTAGCCGTCCCCCGGAGACTCGCTCAAAGAAGTGAAACTCGTGAGTGCGTCGGTCAAACAAAGCTGTGAAGCGCTCCCCTGAGCCAATGGGCCAGGTAACAGGATAGGGCTTAAGGCCCAGCTCGCTCTCGATTTCGTCCATGAGCTCGAGGGGATCCCGGCTGGGGCGATCCATCTTGTTGATGAAGGTAAAAATCGGCAGCCGCCGCATTTGACAGACTTCAAACAACTTGCGGGTTTGGGGTTCTAGCCCTTTGCCGGCATCTTCTAGCATCACGGCGTTGTCCACTGCCGCCAGGGTTCGGTAGGTGTCTTCGCTAAAGTCCTGGTGGCCGGGGGTATCGAGGAGGTTGAGGCGAAAGTTGCGATAGTCAAATTGGAGCACCGTCGAGGTGATGGAGATACCCCGCTGTCTTTCCAGTTCCATCCAGTCGGAGGTAACCCGCTTTTGAGCGCGGCGGGCCTTCACGGCTCCAGCCTCCTGAATGGCTCCTCCGTACAGCAACAGCTTTTCCGTAAGGGTGGTCTTTCCAGCATCGGGGTGGGAGATGATGGCAAAAGTGCGCCGCTGCTGGATGGCTTTGGCCAGGTCTACTTCCTTCATCGTCAAGAAGCTCCTCTAGGTCAACCAGGGCGCTGGCAGCATCCAGTTTCCCGCCTTAGAGGGAGGAGAGAAAGCGGTGCAGTCGCTCCAGACCTTTTTCCAGGGTGACGCGGTCGGCGGCGTAGGAGAGGCGAATACAGTGATCGGCTCCGAAGGCCACCCCTGGCACGGCAGCCACATGGTGCTCTTTGAGCAGCCGTTGGCAGAACTCCACCGAGCTCAAGCCGGTCTGGCTGATGTTGAGAAAGATGTAAAATGCGCCCTCTGGCTCCGGACAGCTTACCTTTGGCAGGGTGCGGATCCCCTCCAGCATCAGATCCCGCCGTCGCCAGAACTCTTGGCGCATCTTTTCTACCGCTGGCGCTGAAAGGGGGCTGGTGAGGGCCTCTAGGGCACCGTATTGGGCAAAGGTGCAGACGTTGGAGGTGCTGTGGCTTTGCAGGCTGATGGCCGCCTCGACGATGGGCTTTGGCCCTGCCAAGTAGCCGATGCGCCAGCCGGTCATGGCATAAGCTTTGGCAAAGCCGCTGCTAAGGATAGTGCGCGGCAGCAGCTCTGGAGAGAGGGATCCCAGGCTGAGGTGGCGAGCTTCGCCGTAGACGAGCTTCTCGTAGATCTCGTCGCAGACCACGTAGAGATGGGGAACTGAGAGGATCACCTCCGCCAGCGCCTCCAGCTCGTGCCGGTGATAGACAGCGCCGGTGGGGTTGGCTGGCGAGTTAAGAATGAGCAACTTGCTGCGGGGGGTGAGGGCCTGACGTAGCTGGTCGGCAGTGAGCTTGAAGCCCTGGGCCTCTTGGGTCTGGACCCGCACCACTTGAGCGCCTGCCAGAGCCACCATTTCGGGATAGCTGACCCAGTAGGGGACGGGCAGGATGACCTCATCCCCTGGATCCAGCAGCACCATGGCCAGGTTAAACAGGGTTTGCTTGCCGCCGTTGCTAATCAAGATCTGCTCGGGGCTATAGTCCAGGCCGTTTTCCCGACGCAGCTTGTCGGCTACCGCCTGGCGCAAGGCGGGGATCCCAGCGGTGGGGCCGTAGCGGGTTTTGCCTTCCTGCAAGGCGCGAATGGCAGCCGCCCGAATATGTTCAGGGGTGTCGAAGTCCGGCTCGCCGGCGCTCAGGATACAGACGTCCAGACCCTCTGCCTGCATGGCTTTGGCCAGGGCCGAGATCGACAGCGTTGCCGAAGGGGAAAGGCGGGCAACCCGTTGGGACAAGCCAGCAGCAGACACCATCAGTTAGGGATCCTGGGGTACAGTTGGGCTAGTTCTCAGCACCTAGGCTACGGCTGTCAAGAGGCGGCTGCCATCCACCAGCAGCAGCTTGTGACCTTCCCGCTCCGCCAGCAGATCCCAGAACTCCCCCGCCGTAGCCCCTGGCAAAAACCCTTCCAGGCGTAGCCGCAGGGGGGGAAATTGTTTGTTCCCCTGAGGCTTGCGCCGCACTGCTACCCAGATGTAGCCTTCGTGGGGCTCGACAACGCCGCGAATGTTAAAGCCTTCCTCCGCATCTTCAGGGGCAGGCAAAAAAGGCTCATCCTCTGCCGCTGGGTCTTGCTCCTCCTCTGGCAGAGCCAGGATGCGGATGACGCTCAGGCCCAGAGTGCCCCCCGAGCGCGGCTGGGGCTGCACGTAGTACCAGTAGGTTCGGCCGCTCTCAATACAGTGGGTGAAACGGCGCAGCAGCCCGGCGCGGCCAGGGGTGGCCGGGTACTCCACGCCATCGCTGGCAACCAGCGTCGCCTGGGCATAGGTCTTCGGGATTGGCTTCAGGGATCCCTTAATCAAGCCCAGCGCGCGGAACTGGTAGGGGTGGGCAGGGGGGGGAATAGGGTTCATAGGGCCTAGGCAACGAAGGCAGAGCCTCTAGGTCTTAATCTAACTTTACTCTTATGGCGATAGCCTCCCCAAGAAGTATAGGAGGCTGCTAGTCCAGCAAAAATTGCACCCACTTTGGCGGCGGTGGCAGCGGACAGCGGAAGTGCTCCATGACCAAAGCTGCCACCAAATGCACAGTAAATGCATAGACAAGGGAGTTAAAGGCAATAAACCCTAGGACCACCACCTGAACCATCCAAGGTTCCGCCACCCAGTACAGGCCGAATCGGCCCAGAGACACGTCCAGCAGCCAGTTGGTCAGGCCAGTGAGCTGGATGGTGAGATAGATCCAGAGGTTTTCTCCCAGCAGCAGCGAGGAGAGCAGCAATTGGAAAACCAGACCAAAAGTGCTGAGGGCAGCGCCGCTGACCACCGAGAGATACCAGGAGAGGCGTTGCCGCCACAGGCAGGCACACCAATAGCCTAGAAGGCCGTAGGGAATGACATAGAGGATACTGCGGGTGGGCCCCATCAGCACCGTCAGCAGCAAGGCGGAGACCCCCAGCGCCATGGCCCCAGTGCGGGGATCCCAGCGCATCACGGCCAGTGCCACCGGGATAGGGAAAAACAGGCGCATAAGCGGGGCCAGCGGCGTGTAGCTCAAGATCCAGATCAAAGCGGCAGTGCTGGCCAAGAAAGCCGTCTCCACCACCCTCAACGCAGGAGAAGGGGGTGGCGAGGGGGGTAAAGGGGGAGAATCACCCTGCACAGGAGGCTCAGCTAGGAAAAGACAACTGTTCCCAGCTTAGGCCAGCAGTGGCCGAGTTGGCGGAGTGGGATCTTGGCGCCAGGCGCAAGCTCTGGCACCCTCCCAGCGCACCTGCCAAACTTGGCCTGCCACCGCCACTGCATCCCCTGGGCGCAACTTGCGCCCCCGCCGGGTTTCCACCTCGCCGTTGACGCGCACCTGCCCCGCCTGGATGAGCTGCTTAGCCCGCCCGCCGGTGGGGACAACTCCCGTCAGCTTGAGAAATTGACCCAGCTTAATGTAGGGATCTCCCCCTCCAGAAGCTCGAGCCGTTGTGGCCATAGCGTTCTTGCTCGTCGGCTAATTCCATTCTCAGGCGCTCTGCTGGCAAGGTGCTGAGATGGCCTAGGGCTGCAAAGCTGAGGTTGCCGGAGCTTCTACAGTCGACCAGAACTTGTAGGCGGCCTGGGAGAGTTTGGCAATCAGCTCCTCCGCTCTGGGATCGTTGGGGGTTTCCCGCTTCACCCACACCGCTGCTATGTAACGCCGCCCGTTGGGCAGATCGAGGATCCCGGCATCTCCGACCACCGAGCTAAGGGTTCCCGTCTTGTGGGCAATGCGCACTTCTGGGTCTAGGCCAGGGCGAAAGTAGGAGGGCCGCTGCGTGCGCCAGAGGATGTCCAAAAAGCGGTCGCGGCTGCGACGGCTAAGCAGGCGCCCCTGCTCCACTTGGCTGAGCAGCCAGACCATATCGCGCGGGCTACTGGTGTTGGTGCCCTCTAGATCTGGCAGCCATTGGGAGATCTGCGTGTGTTGCAGCCCCCACTGGCGAAACTTTTGGTTGAGGGCTTCTCGACCGCCCAGGCGATCCAGGATCAAGTTGGCGGCGAAGTTGTCGCTGACGGTGCTCATGAGGGTGGCTGCCTCAAGAGCAGAGACCTGGGATCCCAGAGGACGGGTTTGCAAAAGGCCAGCTCCCCCCCCCTTGAGCTCTTTCCGCAGCGTCAGCTTTTCCTCTAGCCGCACCTGCCCAGTTTCCACCGCCTGCAAAAAGGCTAGGAGAATCGGGATCTTGAGGACACTAGCAGCAGGAAAAACCTGATCCGGCCTCACCCCCGCAAAGGCGCCAGTTTCCACCTCCCAAAACAAGGCTCCCACCGTCAGGCCCGGCTGGTCAGCCAGGGCCGCTAAGCGCTCCTGCAGAGCAGGGATTTCCTCTCCTTTGAGGAAGTCTGTGGGCAAGGCAGGGGGGGGATCCCCAGATCCTGCTGCCACCTGCTCTGTCTGGGGAGGGGCGGTGGATTGCAGCAGGCGCGACAGGCCAGCCATCGTCAGACCCAGAATTAGGCTGAAGCCCAAGCCCCTGAGCAGCACCTCCTTAAAAGCCCTGGGCCGGCGTAGGCGAGAGGGACGAGTTGCCCGTTGGCGCACTCGGGCAAGGGCCTTTTGGCGAGAAAGGCGCAAGAGGGATCCCGCAGCAGGTAGCAGACGCTCAGAAGCAAGGTGTTGATGAGGCCCTGCCTGCCGGGATCTTTCTGGAGCTGAGCTGCTGATTCTTCCCTCCCTTCCTCTAGCCATGCCTGCCCCAACGCCACTCTTTTGGCCAATAATGGCAACTTGCCTCCGGAACCTCAGTTTAACAAAGCACCCCCTGGCCAACCCAGCCATAGCCGGGGGGAACCTGCCCCGGTGTAGAGTCGGAGGGGGGCTAGTTGGCTATCCTGAAAGTAGGCTCTTGGGAAAAACTTTCCAGCTCCTGCGCTTGGTTCCCCACCCCACCGCTGGAGCTGGGGGAGGCGGCGATGGCTAACTACAACCGCGGCATTATGCAGTTCAAGGGGGCGGATAGCCCCATTGTGGTGCTGATCTCGGCCAGCGTTGTGGCGGGGGTCGTCTCGGCCTTGATCTGGTGGGCCCTGCACTTTGCCTACGCAGCTTGAGATGCCATCTCTGCAACCCGGGGAGGTGGAGGTAGAGGCGGCAACCGTCGACGGGCAACGGCTGGGCTGGGAAGAGGCAGTTCAGCAGCGCCTGAGGCGTTCTTTGCTGCAGTGGTACCGCAAGGAAGGCCGGGATCTGCCCTGGCGGCGCACCCGAGATCCCTACGCCATCTGGGTAGCGGAAGTGATGCTGCAACAGACCCAGGTGGCTACCGTGATCCCCTACTTTCAGCGCTGGATGGAGGCTTTGCCCGGGATCCCCGACTTGGCGGCAGCCTCCCAAGAGCAGGTGCTGAAATTGTGGGAAGGCCTGGGCTACTACCGGCGGGCGCTAAATCTGCACAAAGCCGCTCAAATCCTGATGCGGGAACATGGAGGGCAGTTTCCCCGCGATCTGCAGCAGGTGCTGGCGCTGCCAGGGATCGGGCGCACAACGGCTGGGGGCATTCTCAGCGCTGCCTTTGACCTACCCCTGCCGATTTTGGAGGGGAACGTCAAGCGGGTGTTGGCTCGCCTGGTGGCTTTGCCCCAGCCACCAAGTCGCTGCCTGCCTCTCTTGTGGCGGCTTTCGCAGCAATTACTGGATCCCGAGCAGCCGCGCACCTTTAACCAGGCTCTGATGGACTTGGGCGCTACTGTCTGCCGGCCCAGGCGGCCTCGCTGTGGTCAGTGCCCTTGGCAGGCCGATTGCGCCGCTTACCATCGAGGTCAACAGCACCACCTGCCTATGGCTGAACCCCGTCCCTTGCGCCCTCACAAACAGATTGCGGTGGCCATTGTCCTGCGGGAGAACGAGATCCTCATCGATCGGCGCCCGGAAAGCTCGATGCTCAGCGGCCTGTGGGAGTTCCCCGGTGGCAAGATCGAGCCGGGAGAAACCCCTGCGGAGTGTGTGGTGCGGGAAGTGAAAGAGGAAGTGGGCATTGACATCGCCGTGGTAGCGCCGCTAGCCACCGTTGAGCATGCCTACACCCATTTCACCATCACCCTCATGGCTTTTATCTGCCGCTATTTGGGCGGAGAAGCTCAGCCTTTACAATGCAGTGAAGTCCGCTGGGTCAAACCGGCAGAGCTGTCGCAGTTTCCTTTTCCAGCAGCTAACCAAAAGCTATTTCCCTACCTGTACACTTGGCTAGAAGAACACGGGCTTTGCCAGGAGCCCAAAAGATCTTTGCCAGGATGATACCTAATCGCTGCAGTGAGGCGCAAATATGCTGGTCACTTTGGAGAAAGCAGGGGAGATTCTCGCCAAGGGATCCCATACGGCCATTCCGACCACCGATGGCAAGGTCGCTCTGGTGCCCAAGGGAAAAGAAGACCTCAAGCTAACAGCCACCGAAGCCATTAACTTGATGTTCTATGTCGTTCGCTCCACTGACCCTCCGGAAAAGGTGATGGTGCAACTGCAGGAAGCTGTGGCCAAGGCACAAGCCCCCGATCCCGCCGAAGAGCGCGCCAGAAGATATCGGGAAATCCGCGGCGTCTAGCCGGAGGGGGGTGCACGCATTTTGGCCTAGAGGCGGCTGCGCAGTTTGTAGCTCTCCAGGGTGTTGGCCAGCAGCATGGTTACCGTCATTGGCCCCACGCCACCCGGCACGGGTGTGATGGCAGCAGCCCGCTCTTTGACCGCCTCGTAGTCCACATCTCCCACCAACTGCTCCGACCCGTCAGGGCCTTGGATACGGTTAATGCCTACATCGACAACCACGGCCCCTGGCTTTACCATTTCTGCCTTGAGTAAGCGGGGACGCCCCACCGCCATGACCACAATGTCGGCACTGCGGGTTACTTCGGCCAAGTTGGGTGTGCGGGAGTGGGCCATGGTAACCGTGGCGTCGGCGGCCAACAGCATCAAGCTCAAGGGCTTGCCCACCAGAAGGCTGCGGCCGACCACCACCGCTTTTCGTCCGGCAACCGGGATCCCTTCTGCCTCCAGCAGGCGCATCACGCCTAATGGGGTACAACTGCGCAGGCCGGGCTCGCCGCGCACCAGCCGGCCCAGGTTGAGGGGGTGGAGGCCGTCCACGTCCTTGGCAGGATCGATGGCTAGAAGGGGCGGGATGGGATCCCAGCCAGGGGGCAGCGGCAGTTGCACCAGGATGCCATCGACGCGCTCGTCCTGGTTGAGTTGGGCAATGGTGTCGAGCAGATGGGCGGGGGAGTCCTGGGCGGAAAAATGGCGACCAAAGGAGGCGATGCCCACCCGCTCACAGGCCCGCTCTTTGCCGCGCACGTAGGCAGCACTGGCAGGATCCTCTCCAACTCGCAGCACTGCCAACCCTGGGGGGCGCCCCACCCGCGGGAGCCAAGCTTGCACTTGGGCAGCCATCTCGGCTTGCAGGCGAGCAGCTAAGGCTTTGCCATCCAAGATCTTGGCAGCCATGGAGGGCGCCCCACGAGGTCTTGACAACTTGACTATCTTCAGGAGCTCGGCTCCCTTCGTCAAGCCTTGCTGCCGTCGAGAACCAGCAGCACGGGCATTGATGTCCCTAGAACTCGCGCAGCTCTTCTTCGTCGTCGGGCCCTAGCTGCTCAATGATGATCTCCACCTGCTGCCGTTTTTCCTCCAAAAACTCGGCGCAGCGCTTTAGAGTTTGGGCGGCCTGCTGGAAGCGCTCCACCACCTCCTCCAGATCCAGCTCCCCCGATTCGATCTGGGCAATCAAACTTTCTACTTCGGCAATGGCTGCCTCGTAGCGCCAGGGATCCTCACGTTTGCGGCGGCTCATGGCTCTCCTCCACTCGAACCCAGAAGCTTCCCCCGGCCAGCTCTATGCGCAGGCGGGTCTGAGGTGGCAGGCAGGGGTTGCGGACGAGAGATCCCCGCTCGTCGCGCACGAGGGCGTAGCCCCGCCGGAGGACGGCCGCGGGATCGAGGGCTTGGAGGTGCTGCTGGAGAGCTTGGTGGCGCTGTTGCTGCTCTTGAAGGCGATGGCGCACGGCCTGAACTAGGCGCTGTTGCCGTTGCAGCAGGTGCTTCTGGGCCTGGTGCAGCAGCCGCTCGGGATGAATTTGGAGCAGACGGTGGTGGGCATGGTGCAGGCGCTCCTGGGCCTTCTCCAAAACCTGCAGGGTGCAGGTGACCAGCCGCTGCCGGAGCTGGGATCCCTGGCGCTGCAATTCCCGCAGATCCGGCACAACCCGTTCGGCTGCCGCTGTGGGGGTGTGGGCCGCATAGTCAGCGGCGTAGTCCGCCAAGGTCTCATCCCGCTGGTGGCCGATCCCAGTTACCACCGGAATGCGGCATTCGGCAATGGCCCGCACCACCCGTTCATCGTTAAAGCAGGCCAAATCCTCGCCGGCTCCGCCTCCTCGGGCAATCAGCAGCACCTCCGCCCGCCCATCCCGTTCCACCCGGCGAATGGCCCGCACAATGGACTCGGGGGCCGCTTCCCCTTGCACTTGAGCTGGCGAAAACAGCACCCGCAGCCCCGGGTAGCGCTGGTTGAGGGTGCGGCGGATATCTCCCCAGCCGGCGGCGTCGGGAGAGCTGACGACGGCAATGCACTGAGGGTGGGTGGGCAGAGGCCGCTGGTTGTCGAACAGGCCCTCGGCGGCAAGGCGGGCCTTGAGCTGCTGGAATCTCCACGCCAGGAGGCCTTCCCCTGCTGGCAGCAGTTGCCAGATGACCAGGCGGTAGTAGCTGCCGCCGCTGTAGATGCCAACTTGCCCCAGCGCCAGCACCTGTTGACCCACTTTTGGCCAGAAGCTGAGCCGGGCCGTCTGACTTTGCCACACAACCCCCCTGAGGATGTCGCCGCTTTCTGGATCCACCAGGGTCAGGAACAGGTGGCCCGTGTGGTTGCGCTGACAACTGGAGACTTCTCCAACCACCCACAGCCGGGTCAAATAGGGATCCCCGCCCAGCAGCGACTTGAGGTAGCGGGACACTCCCCCAACCGAGAGGAGGGGAACTTCCTCGCCCAGCAGGGACTCTATCACCTCCTCTAGGTTACTACAGCTACCCAGAGCCCTTGCTTGTGGATCGGGATTCGGCATACGCAGCTCCCGGATACCGCTGGGAATGTCCGAGATCCCATCTAGAATAGGCGACGACAAACCAAGGGAGGAGGTGGCTGCGGTGACTTTTGCCCATTGGCTGGGGCTGGGGGCGCTGCTGGGCCTGTTGGCGCTGCTCTGGCAGATTCGACAGATCCTGCTGCTGGTGTTTGCAGCCATCGTCCTGGCAGTAGCCTTGGATACTCTAGCCCAGATTCCCCAGCGCTACGGCTTTCGCCGCGGCCCCTCCCTTCTCATCACGGGCTTGACGGTTTTGGTGGGCGCGGTCTTGGTGGGGCTCATCGTGGTGCCGCCTCTACTGGAGCAGTTGCGCCGGCTGTTGACCGACGTGGTGCCTGCGGGGATTGTGCAGGCGCAGCGGCTGTTTGAGAGCCTAATCCTCTTGCTGCCGACCGACCTTGAGCTGCCGACGCTGCGGGAGTTGGCCAATAGTCTTGTGCCCCAGGCCACCGAATTGGTGCGCCAGGTGCGCGACTTTTTCTCCCAGTCCTTCACTGCTTTCTTTGCCACCCTGCTCAACTTCTTGTTTGTGCTCATCCTCACCATCTTGCTGTTGTTAGATCCCCCGGCCTACAGCCGCGCCTTTGTTTCCGTTTTCCCGGCCTTCTACCGCCCCCGCGTTCGCTACATCCTCAAGCGCTGCGAGCTGGTGCTGCGGGGCTGGCTGGTGGGGATCTTGTTTACCAGCACCTTGGTGATGGTGCTGAGCGGCATTGGCCTCTGGATTTTGGGTGTGCCCCTGATCCTAGCCAACGCGGTGCTAGCGGGCCTGTTCAACTTCATCCCCAACATTGGCCCCACCCTGAGCGTGGTTGCCCCAATGCTGGTAGCCCTCACCGACGCCCCCTGGAAGTCCCTAGCAGTGCTAGGGCTGTACATCTTCATCCAGCAGCTTGAAAGCAGCGTCTTTACCCCGCTTGTCATGTCGCGCCAGGTGTCGCTTTTGCCCGCCTTGACGCTGATAGCTCAAATCACCTCGGCCTTTTTCTTCGGGGTGCTGGGCCTATTCTTGGCCGTGCCCTTGGCGGCCATCCTGCAGGTGTGGATCCAGGAGGTGCTGATTCGAGATGTGCTGGATCCCTGGCGAGGCCCGCGAGCCCGCCCCTTGCTCCTGTCTGAGCTGGGAAGGGATGGGAGCTCGCCCTCCCGGCAGCCGGAGAGAACAGATCCCAAGCTGCTCCCCCCCTCGGGCGGAGAGGTTTAAAGCGTCAAGCTCCTTAACATTTGTCCTAGAACCGCAAAAGCGCTCCTATAGTGAGGATCCCCCTCTCCGTGTTGGGATGGGAAGCGCCATGTCCCACTTCACCACCCTGCAAGTGCAGATTAAAGATGCCGAGCTGCTGGAAGAAACCCTGAAGGAATTGGGCTACAGCGTGGAGCGGAACGCCAACCTGCGGGGCTACCTCTGGAACCGCACCCGCGCCGACTTGGTGATCCGGCAAAAGAACGGCTTCGACATCGGCTTTCGCCGCAAGGGGGATCACTACGAGCTGGTGGCCGATCTCTGGGGAGCCGGCATCGATCCCCAGACGTTCCTAGCGCCGATTTTGCAGCGCTACGCCTACAAAAGCCTGCTGCGCTCGGCCCAGCAACAGGGCTATGCCATCGAGGCGGAAGAGCGCCTGGAAGATGGCACTATCCGCGTGGTGGTGGGGCGCTGGGTGTAACTGAGCCCACCTCTGCTGATGAACAGCAATCCTCAGCCAGCGGTGGGGTCTAGCCCTCGCCCTTGGGATCTGGTGTTGGGAGGACAAGCTGCCGCCAGCGGTGCCCCGCCTTACGCCTTGGTCTTAGGGGGTCTTGAGGGGGCGCGGCGGCGGCTCACTCGGGGTGAGGAGGCGGTGCGTCTAGCCACCTTGCCCCAGTTGCTGCAGTACGGGCCGGCAGGTCTAGCGGAGCTAGTAGCAGCCCTGGCCGGCAACAGCTCCTGGGCGGTGCGCTTGGCAGCGTGGCGGCTGCTCTCCCAGCTCGAGCAACCCGAGGCAGAGGAAGCGTGTCGGACCTACAGCCCCTTTCGGCCGGTGGGAGGAGCGCAGGGGGTAATCGTGGCCTATCGGCGCGGGGAGCGAGACTTTGCCTACGCCGACTTGGAGGGAGCGGATCTGCAGGAGGCACGGCTGGGGGGTGCCAACTTCTACGAAGCCAATTTGAGAAAGGCTAACCTGCGCCTTTGCAACTTTAACGGCGCCCACCTGCGCCAAGCGGATCTGCGCCAAGCCAATTTGCAAGGGGCCAAGCTCAGTGGCGCCCTCCTAGAAGGAGCGGATCTGCGGGGAGCCGACCTGAGGGGGGTAAAAGTCAGTGGCACCAGCCTGCGCGGATCCCAGCTTTCAGACGCCACCCACTTGGAGGAGCGGCTGCGCCACATCTGGCAGTTGCAAAACTGGGGGGGAGAGGGGCAGGATCTGGCCGGCCAAGACCTCAGCAAAGCTGACCTGCGGGGGCTGGTGCTGCGGCAAATTTGTCTAAGGGGAGCCAACCTCAAGCGGGCGGATCTGCGCGGATCCAACCTGGAGGAAGCGGATCTGCGGGGGGCCAATTTGCAGCGGACAGATCTCCGGGGGGCCAACTTGCAGAATGCCGACCTAGAGGGGGCCGATCTCCGCGGCGCCGAGCTGCGCCAGGCCCAGTTGCAGGGAGCTAACTTGCGCCGCGCCGACCTCAGCGGGGCTAATTTGGAGCAAGCCAACCTAGAAGGCGCCCAGATCGAGGGCCTCAAGCATAGCGGCGCCCGGATTGCCGGCCTGATCTTCCCCGACGGCACCCCCCTCAAGCCTTGGTGGTGGTAGGCCGACCCTCCCTCCCAAATCCAAAGGAATCCCAAGATCCCCACGCCCTTCTCCAAACCTAGCTCACCATGGGAGTAGAGATACCTAGGGGGTGGAGCTATGGTTTTGGCAGAACAGCTCTCGAGAAAACCGCTCACCGACGAGGAACTGCGCAAGATCGACGCCTACTGGCGGGCTGCCAACTACTTGTCAGTGGGGCAGATCTACTTGATGGACAATCCGCTGCTGCGGGAGCCCTTGAAGCCAGAACACGTGAAGCCGCGCCTATTGGGGCACTGGGGCACTACTCCAGGGCTGAACTTTATTTACGTGCACCTCAACCGCATCATCAAGCGGGAAAACCTCAACGTCCTCTACATCACCGGCCCCGGCCACGGCGGCCCTGCCCTAGTGGCCAACACCTACTTGGAAGGCACCTACAGCGAGGTGTACCCCAACATCACCCAAGATGTCGAAGGTCTGCGCAAGCTCTTTAAGCAGTTCTCCTTCCCCGGCGGCGTGCCCAGCCATGCGGCTCCGGAAACCCCCGGCTCCATCCACGAGGGGGGAGAACTGGGCTATGCCCTGGCCCATGCCTTTGGGGCTGCCTTTGACAACCCCGATCTGCTGGTGGCCTGTGTGGTGGGGGATGGAGAAGCGGAAACCGGCCCTCTAGCTGCCTCCTGGCACTCCAACAAGTTTCTCAACCCCATCCGCGACGGGGCGGTGCTGCCCATTCTCCACCTCAACGGCTACAAGATTGCCAACCCCACCATCCTGGGCCGCCTCAGCCGCGAAGAGCTGCAAAGCCTGTTTGTGGGCTACGGCTACAAGCCTTACTTCGTGGAGGGCTCCGAGCCGGCAGAAATGCACCAGTTGATGGCCGCCACCCTCGACACCGTTATCCATGAAATTCAAGAAATCCAGCACTATGCCCGCAGCAAGGGGGATCCCACTCGTCCCCAATGGCCGATGATCATCCTGCGCACCCCCAAAGGTTGGACTGGCCCCAAAGAGGTGGACGGCAAAAAGGTAGAGGACTTCTGGCGCTCCCACCAGGTACCGCTGGCGGATCTGGCCCAAAAGCCGGAGCACCTCAAGATCCTGGAAGAGTGGCTGCGCAGCTACAGGCCAGAAGAGCTCTTCGACGAAAACGGCCGCCTGCTCCCCGAGCTGCAGGAGCTAGCTCCCAAGGGGGAAAAGCGCATGGGCGCCACTCCCTATGCCAACGGCGGCTTGCTGACGCGGGAGCTGAGGATGCCAGATTTCCGCCGCTACGCCGTAGACGTCCCGCGCCCTGGCACCACGGAAGCCGAGGCCACCAAGGTGCTGGGGCAATTCTTGCGGGATGTGATGAAGCTCAACCCCCACAACTTCCGCCTCTTTGGCCCCGACGAGACGGCTTCCAACCGGCTGGATGCCGTGTTTGAGGCTAGTGACCGCACCTGGGTGGCCCCTATCTACGACTACGACGAGCACCTCTCCCCTGACGGGCGGGTTATGGAGATCCTGAGCGAGCACGTCTGTCAGGGCTGGCTGGAGGGCTACCTGTTGACCGGTCGCCACGGCTTCTTCTCCTGCTACGAGGCCTTCATTCACCTGGTGGACTCGATGTTTAACCAACATGCCAAGTGGCTGAAAACCTCCCGGCACATCCCCTGGCGGCGGCCCATCCCTTCCCTCAACTACCTGCTGACTTCCCACGTGTGGCGGCAGGATCACAACGGCTTCAGCCACCAGGATCCCGGCTTTCTGGATCACGTGGTCAACAAGAAAGCCGATGTTATCCGCGTCTACCTGCCCCCCGATGCCAACACCCTGCTCTCAGTGGCGGATCACTGCCTACGCAGCCGCCACTACGTCAATGTCATCGTGGCAGGCAAACAGCCGGCTCTGCAGTACCTGGACATGGATGCCGCCATCAAGCACTGCACCCAGGGCCTGGGGATCTGGGAATGGGCCAGCAACGACCAAGGCTCCGAGCCGGATGTGGTCATGGCCTGCTGTGGCGATGTGCCCACCATGGAAACCCTGGCGGCGGTGGACTTCTTGCGGCAGCACCTGCCGGACATCAAGATCCGGGTGGTGAACGTGGTAAACCTGATGAAGCTGCAGCCGCCCAGCGAACACCCCCACGGCATCAGCGACAAGGAGTTCGTCAGCATCTTCACCCCTGACAAGCCCATCGTGTTTGCCTTCCACGGCTACCCTTGGCTGATTCACCGCCTCACCTACCGCCGCCCCAACCACCACAACCTCCACGTGCGCGGCTACAAGGAGGAAGGCACCACCACCACTCCCTTCGACATGTGCGTCCTCAACCAGGTGGATCGCTTTAACCTAGCCAACGATGTATTGGAGCGGGTGGAGCGCTTCAAATACCGACGGGATCACCTCCAGCAGTTGATTCGGGACAAGCTGGTGGAGCACAAGCAGTACATCTGCAAGTACGGCGAGGATTTGCCAGAGGTGCGCAACTGGAAGTGGCCCTACTAGGGGATCCCCCTCTGAGCCGCGGGCAAGCTAGAGTTTTCCCAAGCTTGGAGATTGAGGGTGTGAGGGGTTTAGAAAAGATGGAGGGGGATACCCTTTCCCGGCTGGAGGTGGAGGAGGCGGACTGGGGCGGGGCGGCGATCTCCCTAGTTCTGGGCCTAGCGCTCTCGGCCTTGGTGATGGGAAGCCGGCCCCAGGTGCTTCTTCCCTTTGGGCTGAGCGTGCTGGGATCGGCGGTGCTGGGATCCCTGCTTCTTCCGCTCTTGCGGCGCTGGAAGGCAGGGCAGGTCATCCGCGAGGAGGGACCCCAGTCCCACTACAAAAAAGCGGGCACGCCAACCATGGGCGGCCTTAGCTTTTTGCCGGTGGGGCTGCTGGTAGCCGGAAGCTGGAGCGGCTGGGATCCCCAGTGGCTGGCGGTGGCCCTCCTGACCCTGGCCTACACCTTGGTTGGCTGGCTGGACGATTGGCTGGTCATCCGGCAGCGCTCCAACAAGGGGTTGCCCCCCAAAGCGAAGCTTTTGCTCCAGGTGGGGATTGGCCTGGTTTTTTGCGGCTACTTGGCCTGGCAAGGGATCCCAACGGTTCTCACGCTTCCGGGAATAGGCTCCCTCCCCCTAGGCGGGCTGTTTTGGCCGCTGGCTTTGTTTGTGCTGGTGGGCACCAACAACGCCGTCAACCTTGCCGACGGCATGGACGGCCTGGCCGCAGGGGTGGTGGCCCTTGTCCTGGCAGGGCTGGGGCTGACGGCAGCGGATCCCGTTTTGGCGCTCGTGGCCTTTGCCTTGAGCGGCGCCTGTCTGGGCTTTCTGGTGCACAACCACCATCGGGCCCGCCTGTTTATGGGGGATACCGGCTCCCTAGGCCTGGGGGGCGCTCTGGCGGGGCTGGCGCTGCTGGGAGATCAGCTCTGGGCTCTGGCCTGGATGGGCGGGATATTGGTAGCGGAGGCGCTGTCGGTAATCCTACAGGTAGGCTACTTCCAATACACCAAACGCAAGACCGGCCAAGGCCAACGGCTGCTGCGCATGTCTCCTCTCCACCACCACCTGGAGTTGGGGGGCTGGTCGGAGGTGCAGGTGGTGGGGTGCTTCTACGGGCTAACAGCGCTATTGGTGGGGGTGGGCTGGCTCTGCTGGCAGGGGTCTGGAGGGTGAGCCTCTCTAGGGCTGCAAGATCATCGACCAGGAGCCGCTTGCCTCATCCCAAAAAGGCGCCAGCGACTCTCCCACCACATTTGGCCCCCAGTAGCGGCGGGTTCCATCTAGGGTAAAAGCCACCACAACATCGCCGGGGCCAATCTGCAGCGGCTCCTCCCCTAAGCTCAGCAGCAAACCCTGGCTGCCTCCTTCGCCGGGGGCAAAATCCCAGTGAGCCGTTTCGGGGTTGGTCAGCCGACTGCTGCTGCGCAACAAGATCACTAAGCGAATGGGGTGGGGAGTGCGGTTGCCAACCCGAAAGGGGCCGGTGCGAACCGATTTCGAGGTTAGGACAGAGGTCCCCCCCTGCCTAGACGAACTGGGCGGGGATGTGGCAATTAGGGGAGCTGCGATCCCCCTAGGAACAGCCAGACTCCAAGCCAGGGCAGCAGCCAAGCCCAAGGATCCCCGCCGTACGCTAGCCGGCAATGACCTGCCGGCCACTTGGGCAAAGCGCTTTGAGAGGGCGGAAATGGCCATCAGAATTCCTGCTAGCAGGAAGGCTAGGTGTCGGATGGAGAGCGCTACCTCCCCAACTGCTCTCGGGCGGCGTTGCCCTAGGGGGTAGCACGTCTATTCTCTTCCTATTCTCTCGGAAAGCGAGAGGAAAAACAGCTCCCCTGCTAGGGATTGACCGCTCGACATTGCCATCCCTGCGGGCTGCGCTCATAGAGGGTTCGCCGTTGGGGGTAGATTGCATCCCCCCTAAGCTGCAGGTGATCCACCTCCGTTGGATCCAACAGCAGGAGGACAAAAGTGGGCGGCGGCGAAGAGGCCTTTTCGGGGGTTAGCTCGGCAACAAAGGCCTCTGGTGGAGCAAGAGGACCTTTGGGTTCTGGCCAAAACCAGAGCAGCCGTCCTTCTTCTGGAATTTGTTGCCACAACTGTTGCCGCTGCTGCTGCGCTTGCGGATCCGGATGGCCAGCGGTGATGGCTTCCAGGGTGCCGGCGATGCGGAATTGCTCGCGCGTTTTGGCAAAGTACCAGCAGATCTGGGCCAGGGGACAGTGGGCAATCTGGTGGATCTTCTCGCTGCGGCTGTCCACCGCTAACTGGATGCGGTCGGTCTCGCCCAAGAACCCCCGGAAGACCACTGTGCGGTTGCGCGGCCGCCCGCAGGGATCCACCGTGGCCAACTGCAAATAGCGTGCAGCCGGGTCGCTGCGGTTGCGGTGCAAAGCCGCTTGGAGCTTTGCCCGCCAGGAAGAAGCCTCGGCCGGGCTATCCTTCAACTTGTCCATAGAGGTTCGCAGATGCCCGCCAAGCAAGACTTAACCGCCAGGGGGGAGCCTACCCTTGCGGATCCCTGGACTGCCCTGGCCCGGCGTTGGGATCCAGCGCAGGGGGATGAAAGCGGTGCTCCAGCCAGCTCTCCGCTGCCCCCTCAAACCGCTCTGGCACCGGCTGTTTCATTGGCAGTTTTTGGAACACTAGACTGAGATACTCGCTGTACCACGGCGAGCGGACTTCCCGCACCTTGTACCACACCGAGCGTGACATCAACAGCGTCCGCTCCACCTCCTGGGCTCCCAGCTTAAGCAAGAACTCTTCCCGTTCCGGCTGGTAATCGGTGGAGGCCAACGCCAAAGCCTGCGGCGGATAGGCTTGGGTGAGCTGGGCCATCTTGGCCATGAGCTCTGGGTAGAGCCAGGTGTAGGCGGGGTGAACCGTAAGCTTGGCCACATGCGGCTGCTGCCCCGTCCGATCCAGCTTGAGGTTGAAATAGCCGATGGCGGTTCTCCGCTCGGGCTCGTAGACACACATCTCCAGCCGTTCGGTTTGGCTGACGGCACACCTGGCCTGCTCCAGAAGCCACTCCAGGGGGCTAGTGCGGAAGTCGCCCACGTTGCGGTCGTACACCTGGCGCACCGTGGCCGGCATGGATCCCGTATCCAGTTGGTAGATGGCGTAGGCATCTCGGTTAGTCACCGGCACCAGGTTGGGCAGCTTGGGCTCGTGTTGGCTGAGGGCGGCCAGGATCTCGGGCGGGATCGACCAGTAGGTAATCTGGGCTAGGGGCTGGAAGCCATTGTGCCGGTAGAGGGCTATCGCCCCCTTGTTGTGGATGTTCACCTCCAGAATCCAGGTGCGGGCCTCGCGAAAGTGCTCCATGCAGTGTTTGAGCAACTTAGACCCAATTCCCTGACGCTGGGCCGAAGGCGCCACCGCAATGTGATCCACCCGCCAGGTGCTGCGGGAATGGTTAAAGGGAGAAACCTGAATAACCCCCTGGATTTTGCCCTCCAGCTCCGCCACATGCACGGTAAACATGTGCTGGAAGCGGTTGGGAAACAGGCTTAGGGCTCTTAGAAGCCCGTACCACTGGCGCAGCCTCCGCAGTTGGCGACGAATGTCTACCGAGCGACTGCCATACTCTTCTTCAAAAGCTTGCGCCAAAATCTCCTCCACCGCCTCCAGATCCCCCAGTTGGGCCGGGCGGAGAATCAGCTTGGGAGCCTCGCTGGGGGCTTCGGAATCTGGAGTAGGTTTTACCGTTGTCCTGTCCATGTTAAAGTTCCGGGGGGAACATTCAAAGCATAGCCCAGAATCCTCCTTGGAGGTTGTTGCGGCCCCGAAAAAATTTTTTGTGGTCGCTTGGCCAGTTAGGCGCTGGCATCGAGCAACGCAAAGTTGCTGAAGCTAAAGCGCTTCTCAACAACACCAGCTTCCGTCTCGGTTTGAATGCGCCGCTCGGAGAGGATGTAGTACTTGCCCACTTTGGTGTAGAGGTCTTCAAATTGGCTGCGCCCACCCTTTTGCTCACCGGTCTTGGCGTCGTGGTAGACAGAGTCGTAGCGGTGGGAGAGGTAGCCTTCGCCGGTGTCGTGGCTGCTGAAGGTGTGAATGGTAACTACCACGCCGTGAATGTGCCGATGCACCATGGTAATTTGGTTGTCGCGCACGTGGTAGCGATCCCCCTCGGCTTTGCCTCCCACGAGGATCTCCACCGAGCCATCGGGCAGGATTTGGCCGTAGCGAAACGTGTTTTGGCCGTGGGCTTCGGCAAAGCTGCGGCGCACCCGGTGGACAGAAATCTCCCACATCTGCTCTTGGATGGCTTTCCGAGCTTCCTCATCTTCCACACCGGTTACCGTGGCTTTCAGGTCTGCCCCCAGGCGCACCTGACCCACAAACATGCGCTCTCCATCCCAGTAGGTGACCTCTGCGCTATAGCCCGGAAAGTCGGGATCCCAGGTGTAGCGATTTTCGTAGGCAGCCCGAAACAGTTCTTCTGCAGAAACGCGAGTTGCGGTCATCAGGGATCTCCTTCTTGCAAGAGATTCTCATCACTCTCCATTGTACCGCTCTCCCCTGTTGGGCTAAACCCAGCCGCCCGCGCTGGGAGCCTGCATTCAGGGAAGTGGCTGAGCGAATCCTCCTCTGCCACTATAGGGTAGAAGCAGGGCTGTAGGAACTTCTCTTCCTTCCTCACTCCCGGTTTGGGCCTGCTAGTTTAGCCGCTGCTGTGATCCCCAGAGTATTCTCTGAAGTGCCTACCTTTTCTTTTGTGTGAGGAGGAAGATTGAAAGATTTTGACAATCGCGGCAACAGAGCGTTCTCTCGCATTGACCCGGCGGGGCTCTTGGAGCCTGAGCTGTGGCCGACCTCCACAGGGATGGCAGCCTCGTCAGAGATAGCAGGGCCGGTGCTAAAAATTGTTGGCAAGCAGACCCTAAGCGGCCACGTTCCCATCGGGGGATCGAAAAACTCAGCTTTGGCTCTCATGGCCGGATCCCTCTTGGCCCCTGCCGCTTGTCGAATTCACAACGTGCCGCGCCTGCTGGACATCGAACGCATGGGGCAGATCCTGGCCACCCTGGGGGTTAAGGTGTCCCATGTCGGCAATACCCTTGACCTAGACGCCAGCTCCCTGAGGACTTGCCAGGCTCCCTACGAATTGGTCAGCCAGTTACGGGCCAGTTTCCTTATCATCGGACCGTTGGTGGCGCGGCTGGGAGTGGCCAAGGTGCCCCTACCGGGCGGCTGCGCCATTGGCTCGCGTCCCGTGGATCTGCATGTGCGGGGTTTGCAGGCGTTGGGGGCAACGGTTCAGATTGAGCACGGGGTGGTCCACGCCTATGCCCGTAAGCTGGTGGGAACCCGCATCTACCTCGACTATCCCAGCGTTGGTGCTACGGAAACTCTGATGATGGCTGCTACGCTGGCCGAAGGGGAAACGGTGATTGAAAATGCCGCCCAAGAGCCAGAGGTAGCGGACCTGGCCCGTTTTTGTCAGGCGATGGGAGCCCGCATCCGTGGCGTAGGCACCAATACCGTTGTGGTGGTGGGGGTGCCGCGTCTGCATGGCACAGAGTACACCGTCATTCCCGATCGCATCGAGGCCAGTACCTATCTCATCGCTGGAGCGATTACCCGCTCTGAGCTCACCGTGGGGCCGGTGATTCCGGATCACCTGCGGGCGGTGATTGCCAAGCTGCGGGACATGGGGCTGCGGGTGGAGGAAGAAGGCCCCAACCGTCTGCGCATTGCCCCGGCTCAACTCAGCTCAGGCTGGATCTGTCAGGCCACCGATATCCAAACCCTGCCCTACCCGGGTTTTCCCACCGATGTGCAGGCGCCAATCATGGCTTTGGCTGCTCTCAGCGAGGGCAGTTGCACCATCGAGGAGACAGTGTTTGAAAACCGAATGCACCACATCCCGGAGCTTAACCGCATGGGCGCGGACATTCGTCTCAAGAACCGGGTGGCCATCGTCCGGGGGGTGCCGTCTCTGTCAGGGGCGCCGGTGGTGGCTACGGACTTGCGGGCGGGGGCGGCCTTGGTGTTGGCTGGCCTGGCGGCCGAGGGCTGCTCCACCATCTACGGGCTCCACTACATCGACCGCGGCTACGAAGCCATCGACGAAAAGTTGCGCAATGTCGGGGCCAAGGTGTATCGCTGTAACAACCCGGCAGAAGACCCGACTACGGCCTAGAGTCAGCCAGGGATAACCCCTTCCCGGCTTCAGCGTTCCCTGAATGTAGGTGTCAAGCCATGTCCTACGTGTATGACTGTGTCATCGTCGGCGCTGGCCCTGCCGGCGGAGCTGCCGCCTACCACCTAGCCAAGCGCGGGCGCTCGGTGCTGGTCCTGGAAAAGGATCCCTTGCCCCGCTACAAGCCCTGCGGGGGCGGCGTCTCCCCCATGGTGGCAGCCTGGTTTGACTTTGACTTCAGCCCCGCCATCTCGCTGAAGATTCGGCAAATTCGCTACACCTGGCGGGGTGGGGATCCAGTGGTGGTCGAGTTGGATCTGAAAGAGCCAGTGTGGATGGTGCGACGGGAGGTTTTCGACGCCTACCTAATCCAGCAGGCCCAGAAGCAGGGGGCCACCCTCTGGGCTGGATGTGCCGCTGCCGGCCTTGAGTGGCAAAGTGACCGCTGGCAGGTAATGACTCCTGCTGGCCCGGTCTGGGGCCGGTACGTGATTGGGGCTGATGGGGCCAAGGGGTCGATGGCGAAGTGGCTGGGCTTCCGCAGTCGCCAGTGCCGCCTGGCCGCTGCCCTGGAGGCGGAAGTAGCTGGCTTGGAGCCGCAAACTGCCGCTGCTCACTTTGACTTCGGCAGCGTTAGCAATGGCTACATTTGGAACTTCCCCAAGGCGGACGGCTACTCAATTGGGGCTGGCACCTTTCGGGGTGGCCAGAAACAAAACCTGCGGGAAATAGCCAGCCAGTATGCCCACAACTTTGGCATCGACCTCAAGTCGGTCAAGTCCTTTGGCCATCCCCTCTGCCTTTGGGACGGGGATCAACCCCTGCACAGCCAAAATGCGCTCCTGGTGGGAGATGCCGCCTGTGTTGTCGACCCGTTTACTGCCGAAGGGATCCGTCCCTCCCTCCTCACTGGCATGCTGGCGGCGCAGGCCATCGACCAAGCCCTGGCAGGGGATCCCGAAGCCCTGGCCAACTACTCCGCCCGCGTCCAACAGGAGTGGGGCGCAGAGATGCGCTGGGCCAAGCGGATTGCGGCTCTGTTCTACCGCTTTCCCGGCGTGGGCTACCGAGTTGGCGTCAAGCGACCGGGAGCCACCCGGCGTATGGGCCAAATCTTGGCTGGCGAGCTGCGCTATAGCGATGTGGCTAGCGCCGCTATTCGCCAGTTGAGTGCTGGTCTCTTGGCCTAGACAGCTTGCTGGGAACTGCAGCCAGGATCGTCAAAGCGCCGGCTAATCAACAGACAGTTGCGGCCATCGGCCTGGCGAGTGTAGCTCAGGTGGGTGGAGAGGGCCTTCATCAGCAAAATGCCCCGCCCTCCCTCGGATTCGGCGTCGGGGAGAGGGTTGGCTGCTAGGTTTTGGGCAAAGCCCTCCAAGTCAAACTCCTGACCCTGATCCCAGATGCGTAGCTCTAGCCCCTGCGGTGTCAGCGTCAGCTGGATATCGATAGGCGTGCTGGCAGGCAGGGCGCGATGGGCATGGCGGACGGCATTGGTAAACCCTTCCGCCAGAACCAACTGGCACTCCAACCAGATGGGATCTGGAATACCCGCGTTGCGAAAGGACTCAAACCAAGTCAAAACTTCACCTAGGGCATCCAAAGTCGTGTCAACCCTCAGCGCAAAGGCTCGTTTTTCCTCTGCCGGAATCTCTGCCTCACTCAAATTGCGCCCTACTCCGAAGTTCTCCCTCAGCAGGAATGACCCGGTCAAATTCTAAACCAACCTGCTTCAGCCGCTTACCCCCCCTTTTAGGGGGCACTGAGGCTTGCTGTAGCCGCGCCTTCAACTTCCCAAGGGAATGAGAAGCTGCCCAGGAAGAAGCTAAGGGGAAGGGTCTGGGCAGTAGGGGTTAGGATCTGTGAAGATTTGGCCTGTTCTGGCTATGAGTCTCTCTACCTGGAAGCGCTGGTTGGACTCTTTTCTCATTGCCCTGGCCCTTCTGATGTTTGCCGGCTTTGTCTGGTTTGTTTTCTCGGTAACAGCAGCCTTCTTCGGGATTACCCTAGGCTACAAGCTCTGGCTGCGGCTGTGGCTGCCCTGGTTTCAGCCGTTGCTGGGGATCCTGACAGCCGGCGCTTTGCTAAGCGGCGTGTGGAGTTGGCTCTCCCGCAATCGAGACCATCAGCAGTCCTAAAGATCCGCCGGCGCCAAGAGGCCACGGACTGGCTCTATACTGAGAAACGTATCTAAATGTTGAGCACCTGAGGCAGTCTGGCGTCGTGTTTGTCCTATCTGGCTACGAGTACCTGCTGGCTTTCCTCATTGTCTGCGCCCTGCTGCCAGTTTTGGCCCTAGGGGCCTCAGCCCGTTTGTCTCCCAAACGGCAGGGAGCCCTGCGAGTCAGCACCTATGAGTCGGGGATGGAGCCGTTTGGGCAGGCCTGGATTCAGTTCAACATCCGCTACTACATGTTCGCGCTTGCCTTCGTCATTTTCGATGTGGAGACTGTGTTCCTCTACCCTTGGGCAGTAGCTTTTCACCGCCTGGGGCTGCTGGCTTTTGTGGAGGCTTTGATTTTCATTGCCATCCTCGTGGTGGGTCTTGTCTACGCTTGGAGAAAAGGAGCGCTGGAATGGTCATGACCTCTAAGGAGCCGGAAGTTTTGTTTCCGGCCTCTCCTCCGCAAGTTACTACGGATCTTTCCAACAATGTTATTCTCACAACGGTAAACGACCTCTACAACTGGGCCAAGATGTCCAGCCTCTGGCCGCTGCTCTATGGCACCGCCTGCTGCTTTATCGAGTTTGCGGCGATGCTGGGATCCCGCTTTGACTTCGACCGCTTTGGCCTGTTGCCTCGGACTTCGCCGCGCACCGCTGATTTGCTCATCACAGCGGGAACGGTAACCATGAAGATGGCGCCGGCGCTGGTTAAGCTCTACCAACAGATGCCCGAGCCCAAGTACGTCATTGCCATGGGAGCTTGCACCATCAGCGGCGGCATGTTCAGCTCTGATTCCTACACCGCTGTGCGAGGGGTGGATAAGCTCATCCCCGTGGACGTGTACATTCCCGGCTGCCCGCCCCGACCTGAGGCCATCATGGACGCCATTGTCAAGCTGCGCAAGAAGATTGCTGCTGAGGACATGCGGGAGCGGGGCCGTCTGCAGCAAACCCACCGCTACTACACCGTCAAGCACAACCTTAGACCTGTGCCCGAAGTCATCACTGGCAAGTACTTGGAGAGCGAAACCCGCCAGGCTCCGCCGCCGGAGCTAGCTGCCGCCATTGGCCTGCCCGTGCCGCCGGCCTTGCAGACTGCCGACTTCAAGCGGGTAGAGCAACAGCTCAAAGCCTTGCAAGGAGGGGCCTGAGATGACGGATCCCAAAACGCCGGAAAGTCCGCCTCCTGCCTCTGAGCCAGCCGAGTCGCTGGCAACGCGGGAGCGAGGTCCAGTTTCTCAGTTTCTTGCTGACAACGGCTTTGACCACCAGTATCTGGGCAGGGATGCGGCTGGAGTAGAGCTACTGGAGGTGGAGCGGGACTTTCTCCTGCCCGTATGCACCGCTCTCTACGCCTATGGCTTTAACTATCTTGCCTGCCAGTGCGGCTATGACCTAGGGGCAGGCCAGCCGTTGGTTAGCCTCTACCACTTGATTAAGCTGACGGACGGAGCGGATCGCCCGCCGGAGGTGCGCGTCCAGGTGAAACTGCCCCGCGACGATCCGCGGGTGCCCTCGGTGTACTGGATCTGGAAGTCGGCTGACTGGCAGGAGCGGGAGACCTACGACATGTACGGCATTATCTTTGAAGGTCACCCTAACCTAAAGCGGATCCTGATGCCAGAAGACTGGATCGGCTGGCCGCTGCGCAAGGACTACATTACGCCTGACTTTTATGAGTTGCAGGATGCCTACTAAGAGGGCTCCCTCAACCACCTGGCTGGCGTTTGCAGGATAAGCGAAAATGTGGCCGTTTTTGCTCTTGGCAATCTACGCAGGAGGGGTTTGGTACTCGCTCCGCAAGGCAGATCGCCTCTACTCGGGATCGGGAAAATGGCTGGTCTCAGCTCTCTGGCCAGTCCTGCTTTTCACAAACCGTCGGTTTCGCCAAAATTGGCGCCGCCCCTTGCAGAGATGAGTCTCCTAGCCTATAGGCACCTTGTTGCACCCCCAGACGGACCAACAACTTCGGGATCTCATCGCTAGCCGCATCCGCGCCCAGGGGCCAGTGACTTTTGCCCAGTTCATGGAGTGGGCCCTCTACGAGCCGGAGCTGGGCTACTACGAGCGGGGCTACCCCATTGGCCCTGACTACTTAACGGCTCCCCACCTGGCGCCCGACTTTGCCCACCTGTTGGCGGAGCAGATTCACCAGTTCTGGCAAGTTCTAGGCTCCCCTTCTGCTTTTGCGGTCGTTGAGATGGGGGCAGGCAGCGGTCGCCTGGCTGAAGATTGGTTAACCTACGTGCGCTCGGCTTACCCTGCGTTTTGGCAGGCTCTAGAGTACGGGATCCTGGAACGCTCTGCCTCTTTGCGGCGGCTGCAGCAGGAGCGCTTGGCGGGCTTTGGGGAGAAGGTGCGCTGGCTGGCGTGGGACGAAATCCCGGAGGAATCGGTAACTGGCTGTTTTTTCTCCAATGAGCTGGTGGATGCCTTTCCGGTCCATCGGGTGCAGGTGCAGGGGGGGTCTCTGCGGGAAATCTACGTGGATTGGACAGAGGGAGGGTTTCAAGAGGTGCTGGGGGATCCCTCGACCCCCGCGCTAGAAGCGTACTTTGCCCGGCTGGGGATCCCAATTACCACCTACCCCTCTGGCTACCAAACCGAGGTCAACCTCAAGGCCCTCGAGTGGCTGCAGCTTCTGGCCCGCAAGCTGCGGCGGGGCTACGTGCTGACCATCGACTACGGTTACCCTGCCCAGCGCTACTACAGCCCCCAGCGCTCCCAGGGCACGCTCCTAGCTTACCGCCGACACGCCACCTCTACGGATCCCTATAGTCGGGTGGGGTGCCAAGATCTCACGGCCCATGTGGACTTTACAACCCTGGAACAGGTGGGGGAATCCCTGGGACTCAAGCGACTGGGCTTCACGCAGCAAAGCTATTTTCTGGTAAACCTGGGGTTGGCGGAACGGCTGGCCGCCCTCAGCCAAACAAGCGATGGGTCAGGGGGCGTGGGCCAGGTGCTGCAGCGGCGCTTTGCGCTCCAAGCGCTGATCGATCCGCTGGGGCTAGGCAGCTTTGGGGTGCTGCTGCAGGCCAAGGGCTTGAGTGAGTTGGAATCTACCCAGCGGCTGCGGGGCTTTGCCGAGCCGGAGCTAATGCCTATGGGCGGGGCGGGCTTGCAAGTGAACCCTACGGCAGGGTTTGGTAGCGGCACTTACAGCAGTTCGAGAGATCCCTGGCTAAAATCCCGCGGCAGCTAGGCCGTAACTCCTGAGAGGTTCTCGGTGCGCTTGGAGCTGTTGCAGGCTTTTCTAAACGTCGTCGAAAGTGGCAGCTTTTTGGCTGCAGCCCGCCGCAGTGGCCTAAGCCAGTCTACCATCAGCCGCCAAATTCAGGCCTTGGAGGAAGAGGTGGGCGCCCCGCTACTGCACCGCAAGAGCCCAGTGGCCCTGACGGTGGCGGGGGAACGGCTCCTACCCCATGCCCGGCGCATCTGTCAGGAGTGGCAGCAAGCCCAAGCCAGCATTCGGGAATGGCTGCAGGGCGGGCAAAGCGAGCTCTGCGTTGCCGGGATCCACTCCCTGACTGCCTATCGACTGCCGCCGGTGCTGCAGGAGTTCTGCCGAGAGTACCCGCAGGTGCAGTTGCGGGTTACAGCTCTAGGCAGCGACCGCGCCTTGAAGGTGCTCAAGGATGGGTTGGTGGATGTGGCTTTGGTGATGGAAAATCCCTGGCTAAGGCGGGGGGACGAACTGGTAGTGGAGCCCCTGTATTCCGAGCCCATCCAGGTGTTGATGGCCACCAGCCATCCCCTCAGCCGCTACGAGCGGATCCCTTGGCCGGTGTTGGCCGAGTACCCCCAGGTCGTGTTTAAAGATGGCTATGCCATGCGCACTTGCGTGGAGTCCCACCTGGCCCGCCAGGGGTTAACTCTCAAGGCAGCGCTGGAGCTGAACACGCTGGAGGCTTTTCGCGGTGTCGTTCGCCAGGGGCAGTTGATTGCTCTCCTGCCAGAATCGGCTCTAGTGGACTGTCACGCCGACCCAGGGTTGCAGGTGCGGCCCACCGACCCCCCCTTGTTGCAGCGACAGGTAGTGGCAGTAACCACCCGTGATCGCTATCAGATCCCGCCCATTCGCCGGTTTTTGCAGTTAGCAGCCCAGTTGCTCCGCCAGCCTGCTTCCGACGCCAAGGCAGATAGGGATGCCTCCTGGGTTTCTGCCAAGTTCGCTCGCCCTAGACTGCCAAAGCTATGAGCCACGAGTTTCGCGAGCTTTTGAAGAAAATCAGCAGCGGCACCCACACTCACGAGGATCTCACCCGCGGCGAAGCCGCCCAGGCCACTCGGCTGCTCCTTGCGGGCAAAGCCACCCCGGCCCAGATTGGGGCCTTTTTGATTGCCCACCGCATCAAGCGCCCCACCGCCGAAGAGCTGGCTGGTATGTTGGATGCCTATGCCGAGTACGGCCCTCGCCTTCCCCAACGAGATCTGCCCCATCCCTTGGTTATCTTTGGCCACCCCTACGACGGCCGCTCGCGAACAGCGCCGCTGGGGGTGTTAGTGGCTTTGGTATTGGCGGCAGCAGGAGCAGCTGTTTTGCTCCATGGTTCCGGCTGTTGCCCTCCCAAGTATGGTCTACCCTTGGAGGTGGTTTGGCGAGGCTTGGGGGTGGACTGGCGAGGATGGTCGCTGGAGCAGGTGGGCCGATGCCTGGAGCAAACTGGCTTGGGATTTTTGTACTTGCCAGACTGCTTCCCCCAAGCGCAAGCTCTGATGGAGTACCGGGATCAAATCGGCAAGCGCCCTCCCCTGGCTACGCTGGAGCTGGTCTGGGCACCCTATGAGGGCCCCTTCCACCTGGTGGCCGGCTATGTGCATCCGCCCACCGAGGCTACAATGCTGGAGTTGTTTGCCCTGCAAGGGATCCAAAACTTTACCACGGTCAAGGGACTAGAAGGCAGCAGCGACCTGCCGCGGGAGCGGACAGCTATCCTCAACCACCGCGGGGAACGGCTGCTGCTTAAAGCCCGCGACCATCACCTGGCCGGCCCGGAGATCCCGCTGGCGGAGGAGAAAGAGTTGCTGCGGCAGATGCACCAGCTCCTCAACGGGGATCCCTCCCCCCTTGCCCCAGCGGTACTCTGGAATGGCGGCAGCTACCTCTGGCTGCTGGGCTATGCTCAATCTCTCAGCGAGGGGATCCAGCAAGCAGAGGAATTGCTCCGCTCTGGCCGAGTGAGGGAAAAGCTGCAACAGCTCCAACACCTAGCTTGCCTGGCCCAGCCTTCCTAAAAAGCAATTGGCCCAGCTCTTGAGGAGGGCCTGACCGGCTAGGCCCAGAGCATCAGCCGCAGCTCATAGGGATCGGGCATATCGGGGTGAAAGGGCAATAGGCGGATGGCCAACCCCTGCAAGCCGCTGCTCTCGTAGCGAACTTGGCCACAAAAGATGGCGCGATCCCCCACTGTCTCCACGTAGCGCAAGGGGGTTGCCCGGCCGTTTTGGATCTGGCCCTTGTCGTCCACCGACCCCTGGTAGGCTTGAACAATCACATCCTGCGGCTGCAGGGATCCCAGCTGCACCTCCACCGTTACGGTGAGGGGTTCCCCGGCCATCACCACTTCCTGGCCCTGGCTATCCCGGCCGGCAGAAGGCTTGCCAGTGGGCTGTCTTGGGTTTTCAATCCGGACGTCGAGAACCCGGAGGTTGTACCAGTTCTCCTGCAGATGGTTTCGCCAACGGGTAAACTGGCGGGCCGCCTGGAAGTTGTTGCGCCGCATGCGGTCAAAGGAGTTGCTCAACGGAATGTAGGCTCGCTCGGCATACTCCCGAACCATGCGCTGGGTGCTGAAGCGAGGGCAGTTGAGGCGGATTGCCTGCTTCATGCGCTGAATCCAGGCATGGGGCAGGCCATCGCTGCCGCGTTGGTAGAAAAGAGGAGCTACTTCCTTTTCCAGGAGATCGTAGAGGGCGTTGGCCTCCACCTCGTCCTGGTAGGCGCGATCCTCAAACTCCTCGCCGCGGCCAATGGGCCAGCCAGTCTGGTAGTAATCTGCCTCATCCCACCAGCCGTCCAAGGTGCTCAGGTGCAGTCCGCCGTTAGCCGCTGCCTTCATGCCGCTAGTACCGCTGGCCTCGCGGGGGCGCAGGGGGGTGTTCAGCCACACGTCCACCCCGGCCACCATTAAGCTAGCGATGTACATGTCATAGTCTTCGATAAACACCAGCCGCTGGCGGAACTCTGGCTGGCGCGACACCTGGACAATCTGGCGGATCAACTCCTTGCCGGCTGTATCGCGAGGGTGGGCCTTGCCGGCAAAGATAAACTGCATCGGGTACTGGGGATGGTTGATCAGGGCTTTGAGCCGCTCCAGGTTGTGGAGCAAGAGAGTGGCCCGCTTGTAGGTGGCAAAGCGGCGGGCAAACCCAATGGTAAGCACCTCTGGGTTGAGGGCTTCTGAGGCCCGTTGGATCTCAGCCGTCGAGGCTGCCCGCTTTTGCAGCTGCTCCACCAGGCGCTGGCGGGTGAAGTCAATGAGGCGAGCGCGGCTGTGCTCGTGCGCCCGCCACAGTTCCGCATCCGGGATCCGATCCACCTTCTGCCAGAGAGGATCCGAGGGAGGAGCCTCCGCCCACTCCGGCCCCAGGTAGCGGTCGTAGAGAGCTTGGTTTTCCTCCCCCACCCAGGTGCGGACATGCACGCCATTGGTGATGGAGGTAATCGGCACCTCCTCTTGCGGGATCCCAGGCCAGAGGGGGCCAAACATCTTGCGGGCGACCGCCCCATGGAGCTTGCTGACGCCGTTAACAAACGAGGCCATGTTGATGGCCAGCACCGCCATGCTGAAAGGGGACTGGAAGTCGCCTGGATTTTCTCGACCCAGGGCCAAAAAGTGCTCCCGACTTAGGCCCATCTGGCGGTAGTAGGAGCCCAGGTAGTAGTCGATTTTGTCTGGCGGGAACAGGTCGATCCCCGCAGGCACTGGCGTGTGGGTGGTAAACAGCTGGCTCGACTTAGCCACCTGCCAGGCCTCCTCAAAGCTCAGCCCTTGCTCCACCATCAACAGGCGGATCCGCTCCACTGCCAAAAAGGCAGAGTGCCCCTCGTTCATGTGGTAGACAGTGGGGTGGATCCCAAGGGCGCGCAGAGCCCGTACACCACCGATCCCCAGCATCATCTCCTGGTGGATGCGCACATCCTGGTCGCCCCCGTAGAGCTCGTCGGTGATGTCCTGGTCGTACTGGCTGTTGGGCTCGATGTTGGTGTCGAGAAGGTATAGGGGCACTCGCCCCACCATGGCTTTCCAGATGCGGGCAAATACCTTGCGGTTGGGGTAGTCCACCTCAATGCGAATCTCGCGGCCCTCCGCGTCTCTTTGCAGCTCCAGGGGCATGTTAAAGAAATCGTTGGTGGGGTAGCGCTCCTGCTGCCAGCCATCGGGGCTGAGGTACTGGCGGAAATACCCCTTCTGGTAGAGTAGGCCCACACCCACGAGCGGCAGGCCCAAGTCGCTGGCTGCCTTGAGGTGATCCCCGGCCAACACCCCCAAACCCCCTGAGTAAAGAGGCAGACAGTCGGCCAAGCCAAACTCCGCGGAAAAATAGGCGTAGCATTCCCCTTCCACCGCATGGGATAAGCGGTACCGACGGTACCACGTGTCTCGTTGGAGATAGCTATTTAGTTGCTGGCTAGCTCGCTCCAGTTGGGCTAAGAACCCCGGATCCTCTGCCAATTCATCCAGGCGTTCCTGCCGGATCTGGCCCAAAAGAGCCACAGGGTTGTGCCCGCAGGCATCCCACAGATCTGGATCCATGCGCCGGAACAGGGTGCGGGTTTCTACGTTCCAACTAAAATGCAGGTTGTAGGCCAAAAAGCGCAGGCTCTCCAAGGCAGGCGGCAGGTAAGGGATTACCCTAAACGTGCGTAACGGCTTCATATTTTGTTAGGACAAGTGCAGGTCGCCACTGCCAAGCTACCCTGACCCTGGCGGGAGAGCTTAGCTTTTTACAGCTTCTTTCGAGTTAAGGCCGGGCTCCTGCCTACAGGGAACTAAGGCATAGCCCATTCACCTATGGATCCCACTACACCCCTGGCCGACACCATTGCTGCCATTGCCACCGCTGTGGTGCCCGAGCAGGGCAGCATTGGCATTGTGCGCCTTTCCGGCTCGCGGGCTCTGTCCATTGCCCAGGCGATCTTTACTCCCGCCCGCCGCAATGCCACCTGGGAGAGCCATCGCCTTCTCTATGGCTGGATCCATGACGAGAAGGGCCACCCACTGGACGAAGCTCTGGCTGTGTGGATGCAGGCCCCCCGCTCCTACACCCGCGAGGATGTGGTGGAGTTCCATTGCCACGGCGGCATTATGGTGGTTCAGGCTACCCTGCAGCAGTGCCTGCGCCAGGGAGCCCGGCTAGCGCAGCCAGGGGAGTTTAGCCTGCGCGCTTTCCTAAACGGTCGCATCGATCTAACCCAGGCCGAAAGTGTGGCTGATCTGGTGGCAGCCCGCTCTCCGCAGGCAGCTCAAATGGCGCTGGCGGGTCTGCAGGGCAAACTGGGACAGTCTATCCGCGCCCTGCGCCAGGCGCTCCTGGGCTTATTGGCCGAGATCGAGGCGCGAATTGACTTTGAAGAGGATCTGCCCCCTCTGGATGTCCCGGCTTGGCAGGCCCGGCTGCAAGACATTCAGGCTCAGATGCAGGCCCTGCTGGCCACTGCCGAACGGGGGCAACTGCTGCGCACTGGGGTGAAAGTGGCCATTGTCGGGCGGCCCAATGTGGGCAAGTCCAGCCTGCTCAACGCCTGGTCAGGGCAGGATCGCGCTATTGTCACGGATCTACCTGGCACCACTCGGGATGTGGTGGAATCCCAGTTGGTGGTGAGAGGGATCCCCGTCCAGCTCCTGGATACCGCCGGCATTCGCGCCACTGACGATCCGGTGGAGCGGCTGGGGGTGGAGCGCTCCCAACGGCTGGCCCAGACCGCCGATGTGCTGGTGCTGGTCATCGATGCTCAGGCGGGCTGGACGGAGGCTGATGCGGCTATCTATGCCTCCATCCGCCACCGCCCCCTGATTCTAGTGATCAACAAAACTGACCTCGCCTCCCCCAACGGCATTTCTCTCCCCCCCGAAATCACCTACCGTGTCCCTGCTGTTGCCGCCCAGGGCAAGGGGATCCCAGAGCTGGAAGAAGCCCTGGAGCAGCTTGTTACCCAGGGGCGACCCCAGCCCAACTTGGAGGTCAGCCTCAACCAGCGCCAGGCCGCCGCCCTCCGCCAGGCCCAAGCCAGCCTAGAACAAGTGGCCCAGGCCATGCGGGAACAGCTCCCCCTCGATTTCTGGACCATCGACCTGCGGGGGGCGCTGCACGCCCTTGGCCAGATCACCGGCGAGGAGATCTCCGAGGCAGTCTTGGATCAGATCTTTAGCCGCTTTTGCATTGGCAAGTAACCGCTTGCTAACTCATACTCATTCTGAGTTTGTGTTAGTATAGGCCCAGTTGGGAGCTGACAAATCGATGGCCCCAGCGGGTTCCACAACAATTGGGAGGTTGGCTATGGTTAGCGCCGAAAAAACCCGTCTCTACCCCACTCAGCTCGACCTGCCGGCCGAGGCCCGCGCGCAACTGGTGGAGCTGCTCAACCAGTCTTTAGCGGACACCCTGGATTTGAAGACTCAGGTGAAGCAGGCCCACTGGAACGTCAAAGGCATGAACTTCATCGCCCTGCACGAGATGTTTGACACCTTTGCCAGCACCCTGGAAAACTACGTGGACATGCTGGCCGAACGGGTTACGGCCCTGGGGGGCATTGCCCGCGGCACGGCCCGCATTGTCGCCCAAACCTCGAGCTTGCCTGAATACGACCTGACGGCTGAAGACGGTCGGGCTCACCTGCAGGCTTTGGCGGCCCGCTACGGTCAGTATGCCGCTGCCGTTCGGCGCAACATTGACCGCGCCACCGAGCTGGGGGACGCCGACACTGCCGACCTGTTTACCGAGATCTCGCGGCAAATCGATAAAGATCTCTGGTTTATCGAGGCCCACCTGCAGGCTTAAAGAGCTAATTGTGGGGTAACAAAATGGTTGCCAGTGCTTCTCTCCTTTACTTGGCAGCTTTGGCAGGCATCCTGGGGGTGGTGGGTTTCTTTGTCTTGCGTGGGGTGCTGCGCCTATGGGCGCAGGAAAAAGTCATTCGCGAGCTCCAGCCCCGCCTAAGCAAGGGCAAGGGATCCCCCCAGGAGCACTACGAGTTGGGCAGCGTCTACCTGCAAAAGGGTCTCTACGAGCAGGCCATCGTCCAGCTCAAAAAAGCCCTGGAAGTGGCTGGGGAAAACATCCCCCCGGTTTGCAACGCTCTTGGCTTTGCCTACTTTAGCCAGGGGCAATACGATCTGGCCATTCGCTACTACAAAGATGCGGTGGCGGCAGATCCGGCCTATGTAACCGCCTGGAATAACCTGGGCCATGCCTACGAGAAAAAAAATCTCTACGGCCCTGGCCTGGAAGCCTACGAGACCGTGTTGAAGCTGGATCCCCAAAATGCCATTGCCAAGCGCCGCGCCGAGTCCCTGCGCAAGCGTCTGCAGCCCAGCTCCCGCGGCTAATTGACAATTGCTGGCCTTAAAAGAAAGTGGAGGTTAGGGATCCGGTACCGTATTGCCGGGGCTGGTATCATGTTTTGGAAAACGCGAGAGACCGCTTCATGAATGCACAGTCGGTGGCACCGGTAGTTTTGGTCATTCTAGATGGCTGGGGTTATCGCGAGGCCGCGGAGGGCAACGCCGTGCTGGCTGCCCGAACCCCCGTCATGGATAGCCTATGGGCTACCTATCCCCATACCCTGCTGCAAGCTTCGGGGCGGGCCGTGGGTTTGCCAGAAGGGCAGATGGGCAACTCCGAGGTGGGCCACCTAACTCTGGGAGCAGGGCGGGTAGTGCCGCAGGAGTTGGTGCGCATTAGCGATGCCATTGAGACGGGATCCCTTTTTCAAGAGCCTCTTTTGGTGGAAGTTTGTCGTCAACTCAAGGGGCGGGGAGGCCGGTTTCATTTCATCGGGCTCTGCTCTGCAGGAGGGGTTCACTCCCACATTGACCACCTCTACGGCCTGCTGAAACTGGCAGCGCAGGTGGGGATCCCTGCCTACGTTCATGCCATTACCGATGGCCGCGATACTCCCCCTTGTGAAGGGGCAACAGTTCTGGCCGCCCTCCAAAAAGAGCTGCAATGGCTGGGCAACGGCGTCATCGCCACCCTGAGCGGCCGCTACTACGCCATGGATCGGGATCGCCGTTGGGAGCGCACCCAGAAGGCCTACGAGGTTATGACGGAAGATGGCCCTGGCTGTGGCCGCAGCGCTGCCGAGGTGATGGAAGACTTTTACGCCCAGGGTATTACCGACGAGTTCATTCCCCCCACCCGTCTGGCGCCGGGAGCAGTAAGGCCGGGAGATGCAGTCATCTTCTTCAACTTCCGCCCGGATCGGGCCCGCCAGCTTACCCAAGCTTTCGTCTGCCCCGACTTTTCCGGTTTCCAGCGCTGCCTTATTCCGGACCTCACCTTCATCACCATGACCCAGTACGATCCCACCTTGCCGGTGCAGGTGCTCTTTAAGCCGCAGAACCTGGATCACCTGGTAGGGCAGGTGGTAAGCGAGGCTGGCCTTAAGCAATTGCGCATTGCCGAAACGGAAAAATACGCCCACGTCACCTACTTCTTCAACGGCGGCCTCGAGCAGCCCTTCCCTGGGGAAGATCGCATCTTGGTTCAAAGCCCGCTGGTGGCCACCTACGACCAAGTGCCGGAGATGTCGGCGAGGAAAGTCACCGACAAGGCTATCGAAGCCATTGCCCGCGGCGAGTACAGCCTGGTGGTGCTGAACTACGCCAACCCTGACATGGTGGGCCACACCGGCAACTTTGAGGCCACGGTGCGGGCTCTGGAAACGGTAGACCACTGCCTGGGTCGCCTGCTGGCGGCAGTGGTAGACGTAGGAGGCACCACCCTTATCGTTGCGGATCACGGCAACGCCGAGCAGATGTGGGACGACCAGGGCAACCCCTGGACCGCTCACACCACCAACCCCGTGCCCTGCATTCTGGTGGAGGGCGAAAAGCGCAAGATCCCGGGCCGCGGTGGCGACGCCAGGCTGCGTTCCGGCGGCACCTTGGCTGATGTCGGACCCACCCTGCTCGAGATCTTGGGCTTGCCGCAGCCCCCTGAGATGACGGGGCAGTCCCTCCTGCAGCCGGCAGAATACACCCTCCTGCAGCGGCAGCCGGCGCCTGTGGGGCGCTAAAACCCGCCCTCCCCTACTCGGCTACTGGGATCCCTTCTTGGATTAGCCAAGCCCTCACCTCCTCCCAGCTGCGGTAGAGAGCTAAAACCTGGGAGTGCTCAGGGTGGTAAGGGGCCCTGAGGCGCTCTAACTGTAAGAAGCGAGCCTGAGGAGGGATCACCGGCACCTCTGGATCGGGGGGGGTGGGCCGGCGCAGGGAGCTGCTGTAGCCGCGGTAGATGAGCACCAAGTCCGTTTCCCCCTCGCTTTCCACCTCCACCCGCAGCACCTCCTGGGGGTGGGCTTGGCTGTAGCGCTCTAGAGCCAGCGGCCAGGGCAGGGCGCTCATGCTGCCAACTCCCTTTTCTCCTCAGGGGGCCGCAGCCGCCAAACGAAATAGACGCTGTAGAGTAGGTAAGCTACCAAGCCCCAGGCCCCTAGGCTCCCGAGCAGCTCGGGGGATACATTGGGATGGAAGATCTCTCGAAAGCCCAGCGGCGGCTCAAACCAGGCTCGACACTCCAGCGACAAAGAAGCCTGGAAGGCGCAGGGCACAAAGGCTCCCGAAAAGAAGAACCCGACCCCCATATAGCCAGTCAGGATCCACCGCCAGAGCAAGAAAGCCCGCGCTGCCCAGCTTCTCGACTGCTCGAGGGCGGTGCTCCAATCCCGCCAGAACCAAAGGCTGAGCGGGATCAAAAGCCGTGCCATTGCCCCGCTCAGGAAACTGATGGGCAGGCCGCCAATCATGAGATATACGGTTACCGCCAACAGGCTAGACACCCGCCAGTAGGCAATCAGAAGCTGGATCAGGGGCCCCAGCCCCACCGCAAAAGCCCAAACCAAGAGAGCTAGCGGCACCACCACGGTCAGCGCCACAGCTAGGCTGTAGTCCGCCCAAATGGCTTTCAGCAGCCACTCCTGTGGGATCATCTTCTCCTTCTCTCCTTCCTGACCCTAGTATGCCGGGATCTGCAGCAGGATCCCCCAGGGGTACAGAATACTACCCCTCCCCAAGACTTTACGCTGCAGGCTTTTGGAAAGTTTTCCAATTCTCGCCATTGCCCATCCAGGAAGGTGGTAGATTCTTAAAGGAACACCTCGTGGGCCAGCCGTCTTTCTGGAGGGCAGATGGGAGTTTCCTAGGGCCTTGGTTTGGCCTAGTGTGTTAAGTATTGTTACTCAGCCATGGTATTTTGGGTTAAGGCCGACCCCTAAGAGGTAGGAATCCCGCTTCCATGTCCCCTTCTTTCAGACTTCTCTCCCACAGTCCCAGCCGCTGGAAGGCAGCCCAGTGGAAGCCCAGGCCCTTGCCTCCCCTAGAGGACGTGCCCCTTTCCCAAAACGATGAGGAAGAGAGGGGTTGCCAAGCTTCGCTGCAGCCAGAGCCAACCTCTCGCGAGGGGACAGTGGGCAGAAGCTATGCGGCACTGCAGTTATGGCTGGCGCTAGTTACCCTTAGCGTGAGCCTGGCCATTGCCCTGGGGTTGGCTTTGGTTTACTCACCAGGGGTTGCAGGCAACTACTTGCTAGGGGCAATGGTCGGCGTAGTCTATCTGCGCATGCTGGGCCGCAGCGTGGCAGAGCTGGGCAAAACTCGCAGCCGTTTAGGGGTGACGCGCCTGGCTTTGTTTGTTGGGCTGATGGTTTTGGCTGCGAAGGTGAAGTCCCTACAGATTTTGCCCATCTTCTTTGGGTTTATGACGTATAAGGTCACCCTGCTCATCTACCTCGTCCAGACGTTGAGCCGTTTATCTTCCTCTTCCTGATGCTTATGAGCCCGTCCTTCTCCTCGCCTTTTCTCCTAGCAGAGCTTGAGGTTGGCCATCACCTCTACTGGCACCTGGGCAAGTTTACGGTCCACGGCCAGGTTCTGATTACCAGTTGGATTGCCATTGCCCTGATTTTGACGGTGGTGCTGCTGGGCACTCGTCAACTGCAGCGGGAGCCCGCTGGCTTGCAGAACTTTGTTGAGTATGTTTTGGAATTTGTGCAAAGCATTGCCCGTGCCCAGATTGGCGAGAAAAACTTCCGGCCCTGGGTGCCCTATGTTGGCACCTTGTTTCTGTTTATTTTTGTCTCCAACTGGATGGGGAATCTTTTCCCCTGGAAGTTGATCCCGTTGCCGGAAGGGGAGCTGGCTTCTCCCACCAACGACATCAACACCACTGCCGGCTTGGCGCTGCTTACCAGTATCATGTATTTCGTGGCCGGCATCAGCAAGCGGGGGCTGTCCTACTTTAAAAAGTACATCGAGCCCACGCCGGTTCTCTTGCCCATCAACGTTCTGGAGGACTTCACCAAGCCCCTCTCCCTAAGCTTCCGTCTGTTTGGCAACATCTTGGCCGAGGAGCTGGTGATTGCGGTGTTGGTGTTGCTGGTGCCCTTGTTGATCCCGGTGCCGGTGATGATCCTGTTCCTGTTTACCGGAGCCATTCAGGCTTTAATCTTCGCAACCCTCTCGGCGGCTTACATTGGAGAGGCGCTGGAAGGCCATGGGGGTGGGGATCACCACGATTGAGCTGCCGAGGAGTCGGCGAGGGCTGGGGTGCTCAGCTCTCCCCACCTCTTCCGGGGGTTGTTGCCGGGGCTTGGTAAGGTTTGTTGGGGCCGAGGGCCTGTGCCCAGAGGTCGCCGACAAGGGGGCGATCGGCTCGGAGACTCCAGCCAGATCACCTCAAACCAAAGGCGCTGTTGCAGTCGTGCCTACTTCTGTTCTGTAACGACGAGGAGAATCTCACGATGGCTATGGATTCGTTAACCTCTGCTGCCTCTGTTTTGTCTGCTGCTCTGGCTATTGGTTTGGGATCCCTGGGTCCAGGGCTGGGCCAAGGGAATGCTGCTGCTGCGGCCATGGAGGGGCTGGCCCGCCAGCCAGAGGCGGAAGATAAGATCCGCGGCAGCCTGTTGATCAGCCTGGCCTTCATGGAAGCTCTGACCATCTACGGCTTGGTGGTGGCGCTGGTGCTTTTGTTTGCTAACCCCTTCGCCTCCTAGTGCTGTCGTCTTGGGGGCAGTCTGGACAGTCCCTGCCGGCTTGCCCCCTAGTCTTGCTTCAGCTCAGATCCCGTTTCTGTCCCTGAGGCCCCATGCTCTCCTCAGCCCTTTTGGCCGTCGAGGCCGCCGAGAAAAATGGTCTCTTCGACTTGGATGCCACCCTGCCCATCATCGCCATTCAATTTCTGTTGTTGGTAGCCGTGCTTAACTCTCTCTTCTACGAGCCGGTTACTCGGGTTATTGACAGCCGCAACGACTACATCCGCTCCACCCAGGCGGAAGCCCAGGAGCAGTTGGAGAAGGCAACGGCCCTGGCCCAAGAGTACGAGGCTGAGATTAGCCGAGCTCGCCTACAGGCGCAGGCCGTGATTGCCGAGGCGGAAGCGGCTGCTGCTCGCATCCGTTTAGAGAAGCTGGCGGCAGCTCAGGCAGAGATCCAAGCCAAGCTGGAAGCGGCGCGGCGGCAGGTTGAGCAGGAAAAGCAAGCAGCCCTTGAACAGCTGCAGCAGCAAGTGGAGGCCATCGCCGCCCAGATTACCGAGAAGTTGCTAGGCAGCGTCCGTTGAGTGGCTGGTTAAACGTTCCTTGGGGAGTAGCTTGTGATGCTAGGGTTTAGCTGGATGCCCGCTTGGCTTTTGGCCGTGGCTGAGCCAGGGATCCTCGAGGCGGTTCTAGAAAGCAACCTCATCAACATCGCCATTATCCTAACTTTGCTGTACCTCTTGGGTCGCCGAGTGGTGGGGGAAGCGCTGGCTAAACGGCGGGAAGGCATCCTCGAGGAGCTGCGGCAGGCGGAGCAGCGCAAGCAGGAAGCCCTCGAGAGGCTGGCGAAGGAACAGCAAAAGCTGGCGCAGGCCCAGCAGGAAGCAGAGCGCATTCGCCGTCAGGCGGAAGCTAGCGCAGAGGCCCGCCGTCAGGAGCTGTTGCGGCAGGTGGAGCAGGAGATCGAACGGCTGCGCGCCAAAGCGGCAAGGGATCTCGCCGCCGAGCAGGAGCAAATTCTCCAAGAGCTGCGCCGCCAAATTGTTCGCCAAGCGCTGCGCAAGGTGGAACAGGAGCTTCCGCAACACCTCAATGAGCAGATTCACCATCGCCTCATTGAGCAAGGGATCCAGATGCTTGCCCGCTAGGTGAGTTCAGGAGAAACGGAAACCCATGCTGAACCGGAAAATGGCTCTTAGGGTAGTGGATCCCTACGCCGAGGCCTTGGTTTCTCTGGCTTCTGGACAGGGGTTGCTGGACGCCTTTACCGCCGATGTGCGCTTTATTGCCGCTGTTTGGCAGGCCACGCCGGAGCTGGGCCAGTTTCTGGCTAGCCCCCTGGTGAAGACGGAAGCCAAGAAAAACCTTCTGCAGCAGGTGTTTGCCGATCAGATCCACCCGCTGCTGCTCAACGCCCTTCAGCTGTTGACCGACCGCCGCCGCATCATGTTCCTTGGGGCTCTCTGTCAGCGTTTCTTGGAGCTGCAGCGGAAACTGCAAAACATTGTTCTTGCGGAGGTAACCGCTGCAGTGCCCTTGACCGAAGCCCAGCAGCAATCCATCCGGGAGCGGGTAAAGGACTTCACGCAAGCCAGCAGCGTGGAGCTGCAGATTAGCCAAGATCCCACGGTGCTAGGCGGAGTGATCCTCAAGATTGGCTCCCAGGTCATTGACCTCAGCTTGCGCGGCCAGTTGCGCCGGCTGGCGCTGCAGCTAGCTTAAGTTTTGAGATCCCCTTTCCTGAGAGGACTGCCATGCCTACCATTCGCCCAGATGAGATTAGCACCATCATCAAGCAGCAGATCGAGCAGTACAACCGGGAGATGCAGGTCTCCAATGTCGGCACGGTTCTGCAAGTAGGAGACGGCATTGCCCGCATCTATGGCTTGGAGAAGGTGATGGCCAGTGAGCTGCTGGAGTTTGAGGATGGCACGCTGGGCATTGCTCTCAACCTCGAGGAAGACAACGTTGGCGCCGTGCTGATTGGCGACGGCCGTAACATCCAAGAAGGCTCTACTGTCAAGGCCACAGGCAGAATTGCCAGCATTCCCGTAGGGGAAGCCCTGCTGGGCCGCGTGGTCGATCCCTTGTGCAATCCCCTCGACGGCAAAGGGCCGATTCACTGCACCGAGACTCGCCTCATTGAGTCCCCAGCTCCCAGCATCATTGACCGCCGCTCGGTGTATGAGCCGCTCCAGACCGGCATCACCGCCATCGACGCCTTGATCCCCATTGGGCGGGGACAGCGGGAGCTCATTATCGGCGACCGCCAAACGGGTAAGACCACCCTTGCGGTCGACACCATCCTCAACCAAAAAGGACAGGACGTCATTTGCATCTATGTGGCCATCGGCCAGAAGCAGAGCAACATCGCCCAGGTGGTGAACATCCTAACCGAGCGGGGGGCAATGGACTATAGCATCGTGGTGGCTGCTGGCGCCGACAGCCCGGCCCCCCTACAGTGGCTGGCTCCTTACTGCGGGGCCACCATTGCCGAATACTTCATGTACCAAGGCAAGCACACCCTGGTGGTCTACGACGACCTGTCCAAGCAGGCAGTAGCCTACCGCCAGATGTCGCTGCTGTTGCGCCGTCCCCCCGGTCGGGAAGCCTATCCGGGCGATGTGTTCTATCTGCACTCGCGGCTACTGGAACGGGCAGCCAAGCTCAACAGCCAATTGGGCGAGGGATCCATGACCGCCCTGCCAATTGTGGAAACCCAGGCCAATGACGTGTCGGCCTACATTCCCACCAACGTTATCTCCATTACCGACGGCCAGATCTTCCTGGAGTCGGATCTGTTCAACGCTGGCATTCGCCCAGCCATCAACATTGGCATTTCCGTTAGCCGCGTTGGCTCGGCGGCGCAAACCAAGGCTATGAAGAAGGTCGCTGGCTCCCTGAAGGTGGAACTGGCGCAGTATCGGGATCTGGAAGCCTTTGCCCAGTTTGCCTCCGACTTGGATGAGGCCACCCAAAAGCAACTGGCCCGCGGCCAACGGCTGCAGGAGATCCTCAAGCAGCCCCAATATTCGCCCCTGTCTTTGGACCAGCAAGTAGCCATTATCTATGCGGGAACGCAGGGCTACCTGGACGACATCCCGCTAGAGAAGGTCTCCAGCTTCAAGCAGGGCCTGCTGTCCTACTTGAGCACCGCCCATCCCAAATATGGCGAAATCGTCCTCTCCACCAAGCAGCTTACCGAGGAGGCGGAAGAGATCCTAAAAACCGCCATTGCAGAGTTCAAGCAAAGCTTTGTAGCTCAGGCAGCCTAGGGGCAGATCCAACAAGAGAGAGGGTTATGGCCAAGCTAAAGCCAATTCGGGATCGCATCAAGGCAGTGAAGAACACCCGTAAAATCACGGAGGCCATGCGCCTGGTGGCGGCAGCGCGGGTGCGGCGGGCTCAGGAGCAGGTGATGGCTACCCGTCCCTTTGCCAATCGCCTGGCCCAGGTTTTCTATCGGCTGCAGACGCGGCTGCGGCTGGAAAATGTTGAGCTGCCCTTGCTAAAGCAGCGCCCTGTAGCAACAGTGGGCCTGCTAGTGGTGGCTGGGGATCGGGGTCTGTGTGGCCCCTACAACGCCAACGTTATCAAGCGTACTGAAGAGCGAGTGGGCGAGCTGCAGGAAACAGGGCAGCAGGTGCAGCTTTACCTGGTAGGCCGCAAGGCGGTGCAGTATTTTCAGCGGCGCTCTGCCCCTATCGCCAAGACCTACGTGAATCTGCCGCAGATCCCCACTGCCGCTGAAGCCGCTCAAATTGGGGATGAGCTGCTCTCCGCTTTCCTCTCCGAGAAGGTGGATAAGGTGGAGCTCATCTACACCCGCTTTGTCTCGCTGATTAGCTCGCGGCCAGTGGTGCAATCCCTGCTGCCTCTAGACCCTACGCGCCTGGCTGCTCGCGACGACGAGATCTTTAACCTGCTGGTGCGGGGGGGAGAGTTTACCGTCGAGCGCAGCAAGATCGTTGCTCCGGTCTCAGCCCCGCCGCCGGACATGATCTTCGAGCAGGATCCCGTGCAAATCCTGGATGCGCTCCTGCCTCTGTACCTGAACAATCAATTGCTGAGGGCTCTGCAGGAGGCAGCAGCCAGCGAGCTGGCGGCCCGGATGACAGCTATGAGCAATGCCAGCGACAACGCCACTGAGCTTATCCGTACCCTCACCCTTGCCTACAACAAAGCTCGGCAAGCGGCCATTACCCAGGAGATCCTCGAGGTGGTGGCAGGTGCCGAGGCCCTCTAGGTCTCTTCCCGTCCGGAAGAGTACAAGTTACGTCGCCGGGCCATTTGGGAGTTGAGCAGGATGACAGGCAAGAGCCCCACCAAGACCATTGCCAAAGCAGGGGCACCGGCCTCGGCCAGGCGTTCGTCGGCAGCCATGCGGTAGGTGTAAACGGCCAGGGTATCAAAGTTAAAAGGCCGCAGCACCATCGTGGCTGGCAGCTCCTTCATCACATCCACAAATACCAGCAGCATTGCCCCCAAGATCCCGCCTCCCATCAGCGGCAGGTGCACTCGCCACAGGGTGCCCAGGGATCCCTGCCCCAGGCTGCGGGCTGCCTCGTCCAGGCTGGGGGGGATGCGCAGCAGGGTTGCCTCGACGGTGGCTAGAGCCACTGCCAAAAAGCGCACCAAATAGCCAAATACCAGGGCGGCGATGGTGCCGCTAAGAACCAAACCGGGTGGCTGCTGAAAGAGCACCTGCCGCCAGTAGCTCAGCAGTTGATCCAGTCGCCCCAGGGGAATCAGAACTCCCACGGCAATCACCATACCTGGCAGCGCGTAGCCTAAAGAAGACAAGCGCACTGCCAGCCGCAGGCTCCAGGTGGATCCCCGCTGCAGCCGCAGCCCATACAGCACCACCACCGACACCGAAACGGCAATCACCGCTGTGATGGTGGCTAGTAGAAGGCTATTCCGGGCGTAGCTCCAAAAGTGGCGGCCCACCGCTCCCTGGCGCAGCGTCATCTGGAGCAGGATAAGGGCGGGGACGACAAAGCCTAGCCCAACCGGGATCCCACAGGCTAGCCACGCTCCCACCGCTCGGATCCCCTGCAGACGGTAGCGGGCTAGAGCTGGCCTAAGCCCTTGGCGATAGTAGCGCGCCCGCCGGCGCAAGAATTGCTCCAAGCCCGTCAGCAGCAACACCCACAGCAACAGCAGCGCCGAGAGCTGAGCTGCTGCCACCGGATTGCCGAGGGCCGTCCAAGTGCGGTAGATGCCGGTGGTAAAGGTATCGACCCCGAAGTAGCTGACGGTGCCGAAATCGTTCAGGGTCTCCATCAACGCTAGGAGGCAGCCAGCCACGATCCCTGGCCGCGCCAAAGGCAAAGCCACCCGGAAAAAGCTAGCCCAGGGCCCGTAGCCTAGGGAACGGCTCACCTCCAAACAGGCCACCGACTGTTCCTGGAAAGCTAGCCGCGCCGAGAGATACACATAGGGGTAAAGAGTCAGCGTCATCAGCAGGATTGCCCCCCCCAGCGAGCGAATGTTGGGGAACCAGTAGTCGCCGATCCCCCAGCCGGTGACCCGCCGCAGCCAGATCTGGAAGCCCCCAGTTACTTGCAAAAAATCGGTGTAGGCATAGGCCAACACATAGGTAGGGGCCGCCAGGGGCAACACCAGCATCCACTCCAGCCAGGCCCGCCCCCAAAACTCGCACATCGTCACCAGCCAGGCGGTGCCGCTGCCCACCAGGATGACTCCCAGCGCCACCCCCGCCATTATCAGCAGGCTGTTGCGCACATATAGCCCCAAGACCGTGTCAACCAGGTGCCCCCAAACCTGCCGCTCGTCGGCAAGGAGGCTGAGCAGCACTGTTAGCGTGGGAATCAAAATTAAGCCCGTCAAGGCTACGGTCAGCAACGTCCAGCCGCTGAACCATCGCCTCCAAGCGCTCTTGAATTTAGCCAAGCTAGCTTTCCCATCAACTGCAATGGCAATTCCTGAGAGCTGGCAAAAATCTGATCTAGCCATACCGGGGAGCCAAGAAGAAGGCTCTCGGCAACCCCGGCATTTGGGGTGAACCTAGCCCTTACCGCCAACCAGCCCGATCCATGACTTTCAGGGCCTCGGGGGTAACGCGGCCAATGCTGGCGGCGTTGATCGTGTCTTCCTTGAAGGTGCCAAAGCTGGCCACCACCGAGTCGATCTCCGCCCCCCGCAGCACCGGGTACTCGTTGTTGCTCTGGGCAAAAATGGCCTGCGCCTCTGGGCCGGAGAGAAACTCCAGAAACTGGATGGCCGCTTCTTTGTTGGGAGCTGTTTTCAGAATGCCGGCGCCGCTGATGTTGACGTGGGTGCCGCGATCCTCTTGGTTGGGGAAGAAGACGCCGATTTTCTCGGCTACGGCGCGATCTTCTGGATTGTCGGATTTGATCAAACGCGCCAGATAGTAGGTGTTGACCAGGGCCACGTCTCCTACGCCAGCGGCTACGGCTTTGATTTGATCAATATCTCCCCCCTCCGGCGGGCGCGCAAAGTTGGCCACCAAGCCCCGCGCCCACTTTTCCGTCTCCGGGATCCCGTGCGCCAAGATGATCGAAGCCGTCAGAGACTGGCTGTACACATTGCTGGAGGAGCGAGTGAGCACCTTGCCCCGCCACTTGGGGTTAGCGAGATCCTCATAGGTGGACAGCTCCTTGGGATCCACCTTGTCCTTGTTGTACATGATTACTCGCGCCCGCTTGGTCAGGCCGAACCAGTAGCCTTCCGGATCCCGCAGGGATTCTGGGATGTTTTTAGCGAGCGTCTCCGACTGGATAGGTTGAAACAAGCCTTCGTTTTGAGCCCGCCACAGCCGGGCCGCATCCACTGTCATGAAAATGTCAGCGGGGCTGTTGGGTCCCTCGCTGCGGAGGCGCTGGAGAATCTCGTCGGCGTTGCCCTGCACCCAGTTTACCCTAATGCCCGTTTTCTGTCTGAAAAGTTCGTATAGTTTTTCATCTGCGCTGTAGTGCCGAGAGGTGTAGAGGTTGACCTCCCGGTTGGCGCCGCGAGCCGAACGCCCCAGCGAGCCTACTGTCAAGGCTACCGATCCCAAAACAGCTGCGTTAACCAACTGCCGTCGCGATAAGCGCATACCCAGCTCCTAAACTCAAAAAAAATCTCAGGGAAAGCTGCTGCACTGATTTCGTCAGCAGCAACGGATCTAGCCCTCGAAGCGGACCAACCCTTCCAAATCCTGCTTTTCTAGACCAAGCTTATTGAGAGTCTGTATCAGTAGCTTCGCCCTAGGCAATGATAGGGGATCTCAAGTACTGAGTCAAGCTCTTAGGAGCTATTCTCAGCAAGCAGATTAAAGTTGCGGCAGATGGGGCAGGTGGAGCGTAAAGGTTGTCCAGCCGGCGGCGCTGCTGACCTCGATGGATCCGCGCAACTGATCCACCATCTGTTTCACCAAGGCCAGGCCTAGACCCGTGCCCCCTTCCTTCCAGGGATCATTGCTGGGAATGCGGTAAAAGCGCTCAAAGATGCGCGTGAGCTCCTCGGCAGGGATCTCTTGACTATTGCTGACCTGGATGCGGCTTCGACAATTTTCCGTTTCGATCTGCAAGCGGATGGATCCCTGGGGTGGGGTGTATTTCACCGCATTGTGCAGCAACTCGCGCAGGATTCGCCCTAAGAGCAAGGGATCGGTCGTGAGGGAGCTCTCCAGGGGAACGCTGGCTTGGAAAGTTTGCCCCTTGGCGCGGGTCCGCTCTTGGGTAACCGTCAGCAGATCCCCCAGCAGCTCCCGCCAGGTGAGGGCTTGGATGTTCAGGGCACAGGCCCCGGCTTGTAGCCGCTGCAGATCCAGCAGGTCGTTGATGAGATCGATTTCCCGCTGGCATTCCCGCTCGGCAATAGCCAGGTATTGGGCTCGCTTCTCCTCAGAGGGAGCTATCTGCAGCATTTTGAGAGCCATCCTTAGGCTAGTGAGGGGAGTGCGCAGCTCGTGGCTGACGGTGCTGATGAAGTCGTCTTTCAATTGGTTGAGGCGCTCTAGAGCTTGCACCTGCTCTTGGGCAGCTTGGAACAAGCGCGCCTGGCGCAGCCCAATGGCACATTGGTTGGCCACCTGCTGGATAAGTCGGATCTCCGGGTCGTCGAAAGGACGCCGAGCCGATCGAAAGATCCACAGATCCCCCAGGACTTGGCCTTTATCTAGCAAGGGACAAGCCATCACTACTTGGCGGTCTTCCAGGGCTTTCCCTGAAAAGCAAAATAGACAAGACTGCCCCCTGAGCAGTTGTCGATGAACGTCTCCGTAAGGGCCTCTCTGCAAAGGTACAGAGAGATTTAGGTAAGACTTCGAGCGGGGGCAATACTCGTAGCGGATGGTGGCAAGGGTGAAATCGGCGTTGTAAAGGCTGATGTTGCAGCCATCGGCATCTAGACTTTCTCCCAGCTCGCGCACGGCGGCGCTGAGGATCTCAGCTTCGTCGAGAGAATCGCGCACGCGGTTGGTAATGCTTCTTAGGAGAGCCTCAAATTGCAAAGCCCGCTCTAGCTCTGCAGTGCGCTGCCGCACTTTTTCTTCTAGCGTTTGGTTTAGAGCTTTTACCTGCTCGTACAACTGAGCCTGTTGCAACGCGATAGCCAACTGGTCGGTCAGCTTCTGCAAAAGCTCAATTTCCCACTCCTGCCACGGGCGGCTGGATTGGCAGTGCTGCGCCACCAAGAGGCCCCAAAGGTCTTCACCCCGTCGGATTGGGATCACCAAGTTGGCCTGGGCCTGGAAAGATTCCAAGAGCTGCCGATAGCAAGGATCCAAACTGGCGGTCGCCACATTTTCGATGGCTTGCACAAAGCCCTGCTGGTACTTGGGATGGCAGGGATCCCTGTGGAAATACTCATCCCACACGTAGCGGCCCAAGTGACTAGGCCAGGGATCCACCACCGACTCAGCGGCCACAAACCCCCCTACCCCCTCCTGCAACTGGTAGATCATTACCCGATCCACCTGGAGAAACTCCCGCACCTCGGCAGTGGTTGTTTGCAAAATAACTGGCAGGTCTAGAGCTTGTCGGATCCGCCGCAGCAAAGCCCCTAGTAGTCGCTCCCGCTCTGCTTCTTGCATCAACAGATCCTGAGCCTGCTTAAGAGGGGTTATGTCCACAACAACGCCACAGACGGCATAGGGATCCCCCTGGCAATCTCGCAGGGCAAATTTGGTAACCCACTGGCTCAATTGCTTGCCATTGCGGGAAAAAGTCCGCTCGTAGCTGACAGGATCCGGAGATTGGAGAGCTTTCTGATCCTGCTCTCGGAACTCGCGGGCCTCTTCGGGAGTGAAAAGCTCATCATCCAGCTTGCCAATAAGTTCTCCTAGCTCAGAACCTCTCTGTTGTAGATAAAACCTGTTGGCGTGAAGATAGCGCCCCTCCAGGTCTTTGAGGAAGATGGAAAAAGGGATCCCATCCAGAATAGCCTTAAGCCGAGCTTCGCTTTCTTGTAGAGCCAGCTCTGCTTCTTTCTGCTCCGTAATATCTTCGGTAATGCC
>NZ_JANSHR010000109.1:8101-11507 GCF_047461675.1 Synechococcus sp. R70.1 | reverse complement strand
CACCGGTACAGCCTCTGCAATTTCTCGGAAGCGGGCTTCGCTCTCTCGCAAAGCCAGTTCCACCTGCTTTTGTTGGGTAATGTCGCGGGTACTGGCAACCATCCCCTGAACCAAAGGATCATCCAAGAGATTGGTGCAGAGGCTCTCCAGCCACACCCAATGGCCGTCGGCGTGCTGCAACCGATAGACAAAGCTGAGCGTCTCGCCTGGGCTAGCTCTTAGGCGCTGGAAAGCGTTGACAACAGCCTGTCGATCTTCAGGGTGGATCCACTCCCAAGGCAGCGGCTCTCCCTCTTCAAGAAAGCGCCCTAGGATCCTCTTAGCCGCCGGTGGGTTAAGGCAATGCAACCGGTCCTGGCCGTCAATTCGGCACAAGATCTCATGGCTGTTGTTGATGAAGGCGCGAAAGCGCTCCTGCTGCTCTGCTAGCTCTTGTTGCAGGCGCTTCTGCTCGGTGATGTCTAGGCTAACGCCGAGAACCCCCCGACCTTCCGATTGCTCTCTCAGGGGCACGACTACGGAATAGGTATAGCGCTCTTCTCCCTGAACGAGCTCTTTCCCCTCGTACTTGACAACTTCCCCTCGAAGGGCGCGGGCGACATACTCTTGCCAGTCCCCGTGTTCTTGAGCCACTGCCTCCAAAGAAGTGCCCAGCAGATCGCCAAACCAGGCGCGGTCAGTGGCATTTTGCAAAATTAGCACTCCCTGGGGATCCCTGGCCCACACCGCCAACGGCAGGGCATCCAACAAGGTGCGCAGTTGGGCCTCCCGCAGCCGCAGGTTTTCTTCCAACTGTTTCTTCTCGGTAATGTCTCGGCCTAGCCCACGAATAAACTGCAACCGGCCCCGCCAGTCAAAGATGCCCTGGTTGACCCACTCAAACCAGCGCACCTCTCCCCGCCCATCTATTAACCTACTGACTTGGCTAAAGAAGGGGTGCTGAGGAGTGAGCTGGGCTATTTTCTGCCGCACCTCTTCTTGTTCCTCTACTGGCAGGGCCTCAAGCCAGCGCCTGCCCCGCCAATCGCCTAAAACCTTCCGACAAGTTTCGTTGCACTCCACAACCGTTGTATCCGCCCGCGCCAGCATGACGATGTCTGCAAAGCCCAGCTGAGCTTGCTGCAGCCGCCGCCTTTGCCAGTAGATCAGCACTGCTAGAGAAGATCCCCAAAGGACTAGCCAAAGCCAAGTGGGCAAAGTGTTCTGGCTGAGTAAGGTAATCAGGTTAACCAAATCTCTAGGGACGCTCATAGAAGTTAGGCTGGCCGATTAATCGGTAGCATTTCTAACCTAGACTCAGGTATTGTGCCAGCATTTCCGCTATCTCCCTGGGGAGGACAGCATTCCCTGACAAGGGAGCTTTAGGACAAGGGGTTCTTTTTTGGATTTCCTAGATATGCCTGAATCCAGCCCACCAGCCGCTGAGAGAGCACGAAAGCCTCTGGCTCGCTCCCTTTGACGCCTACTTGGCTATTGAAGCAAGCGATGACCTCCTCTTTTGGATCAGGTTGGGAAGGGTCTTCGCGAAACTGGAGCCGCACCTGACTTTGGACTTGGAAACTCTCTTGGGCTTGGTTGTCTAAGAGCTCCCAGCCTACCCGATGTATCCGCACCCCTTGCAATTGAGCCAAGGGATAGGAGAACGCCTGCTGCCGCCAAATTCCCCAAGGGCCACGCAGACGGGTTAAGGTGACCCGTTGGTTTTCGCGATCCAAGCTCAAGATTTGCCCCAACCCCCAAGGGATCCCAGTCCATAGGCCCACCCCCACAAGCACCAACCCCAAGAGCAGCGAACGAGCTCACAGCTGGGATCCCAGCGCCAACAGCCCTAGGCCCACAACCACCCGCCAGGCCAGTTGCTCAGGGGTCAACCTTTGCAGGGCAATCCGCAGCCGTCTGGGGTTGCGCTCCAGGACTTGCAGGTGAAGTGGTGCCATGAAAGCGGATCCCGTTTTTGGGGCCAGTTTACCAGGTGCCTTAGAACCCTAGAACTCAGGCTCGGCAAAAAACTCTGACAAATCCAAGGCAAAACCAGGGATCACCTCTTCGCCTTCCAGAATGTCCCCTTGCCGCTTCAATGCTGCGGGCTCAGGCTGGCGGTAGACTAAAACATACTTTTCTTCGGGATGAATGACCCAAACAAGCCGGGATCCGTTCTCAAAGTACTCGACAATTTTGTCGTGGATCTCTCCTACAGTGTTGGCCTCAGAGAGAACCTCTATAGCCAGGTCCGGAGCTCCCTCGATATAGCCCTTGGGGATCCCGCCGAGAGATCGCAGCCGCTCCTTGGAGAAGAAAGAACAATCTGGGGAGCGGCGATTGCCAGATTTCATCTTAAACGAAGTATCGGAGTCAAAAGTAAAGCCAATCTTTTGGCTGCGAACATAGGCACCTAGGAGGATGTGAATCAAACTTACATAGTATCCATGCCTTGCACTTGCCGAACCCAAAGCAATCAGCTTCCCATCGACAACTTCATAGCAATTGCCATCATCGGGCAGGGCCATAAACTCTTCATCCGTCCAAATCTTCCGAGAAGCTGTTGCAGAGCTTTCGGCAGGTTCCTTTGCTAGCCTTTCCAGAGCTTCAATCATGGTAGCCCTCTCAGATAGCTAAAACAACTAAGGGATCCGAGCCTGGGCAAACACATCCTGGGGGACAACCTTCAAGCCGGGCAGAAACTCATCTTGGATGGCTTGGGATCCCGTAAAAGTCCGCGGCGGGGCATCGGGGTAGAAAACGGTGATGCTCTTGGCTTGGGGATCCACCACCCAAACTCGGGGGACGCCCGCATCCAAGTAATCGGCTACTTTCTGAAGCATCGCCCCAAAGCTTTGGCCAGGAGAAAGGATCTCAATCACCCACTCAGGAGCTACCGGACAAGGTCCATCTTGGGTATGCTGGGCTGGCCAGCGCTCAAAGGAAACATAGAGTAGGTCGGGAGCCGGAAACCATTCTTTCCCTTGCCGCTGCAAAACAATCGCCAACTCTGTGTATACATCCCCCTTGCCCTGACACCACGCATCCAGGATCCAAAGCAGTCGTTTCTGCAGGGAGGCATGAAACCTTTGGGGCGACATGGGCGCATCCTTGGGGACGGCTTGTCCATCGACCAGCTCATAGGTAACATCTCCCTCTGGCAACGCTAGAAACTGCTCGGGAGTCAGTTTTTGACCTGAAACCAGCGGCTCTGTAGTTGATAGCATCAGGAGATCCTCCTTATCTTTTGCTGTTTGAGGTTGCTGCTCGCTAAGGGATCCGCGCTTGGGCAAATACATCCTGAGGAACAACCTTCAAGCCCGGCAAGAAATCCTCTTGAATAGCTTGGGATCCCGTAAAGGTCTTTGGCGGGGCATCGGGGTAGAAGACTGTGATGCTCTTGGCCTGCGGATCCACAATCCAAACG
>NZ_JANSHR010000109.1:0-8001 GCF_047461675.1 Synechococcus sp. R70.1 | reverse complement strand
ATCTCAACCACCAGTTCAGGAATGGCAGAACAGGGCTCATCGGCCATGGCTTCAATTGGCAATCGCTCATTGGAGATGTAGGTGATATCCGGAACCGGGATCCAGGGCTCCCCTTGTCGAGTTAGGACAATTGCCCATTCAGCGTGAGCGGATCCCGGCTTGGGACACTCAGCAGCGGAACACCAGTCCTCAAGGATTCGCCACAGGATGGGCTGAAGACGAGCGCGGAAGCGCTTCGGCGACATGGGTTCATGTTTGGGAACAGCTTGCCCATCGACCAGCTCACAGGTAGCATCTTCCTCTGGCAAGGCGAGAAGTTGTTCGGGAGCGAGCGATAGCTTTTCGGTCGAGATCATGCTGGAATCCCCATTGCTCCAGAGGCCAACTGCTTTCTAGGTTAACTTCAGGCTCTTTCACCTTCTCTGTTTGGGAAAAGGCGTCTTGTTTTCGTGAAGGGGGGCTTTCAGGTTGCAGGAGCTTGCCAGCGCCTATGCTTTGATTGTTGCAGGCTCACCTGGAGGATCCCTATGGCCAAAACCCTTTTGACTACCCTGGGCACCACCAAATACACGGAGACAGTGTATTTCTTTGGAGAGCAAAGGGCAGATAAAACCTGCTACGTTGCCAAAGCCCTCTGCCAGCTTTTTGAGATTGACAGGGTTGTTCTCCTGCTTACCGAAGAAGCCCGCGCTACGCACTGGAACTGTCTGCAGGACTGTCTTCCCTCCCACGTGGAGAAAATTGCCAGGGCTATCCCTGAAGGGAAAACCGAGGCAGAGACTTGGGAGATCTTCGACGTGCTGGTGGATAGCATCGAGCCTAACACCCAGCTGCTTTTTGATATCACCCACGCCTTTCGCTCCATCCCAGTGCTGATGCTCTTGGGAGCCGCCCTCTTGCGCAAGGCTAAAAACGTCGAGATCCAGGGGCTCTACTACGGCCTCTACCGCCATGGCCAGGCAGAAACCCCCATCATCGATCTCACGCCGGCCATTCGGCTTCTGGACTGGCTGACGGCCAGCGACAAGTTCATCAGCACCGGCTCGGCGGTGGAACTGGGGCAGCTTTTGGACAGGGTTCAACGGGACTTTTACCGGCAGCAAAAGCCCGGCAAAGGGGATCCCCGGCCCACCCGGCTGCAGAGCTTTGGACAAGCCATCCGCGACATCTCCCGTTCTCTGGAGCTGGTGAGGCCGGTCAGCCTGCAGGAGGACTTGCGCAAGTTACAAAGACACTCTACCCAGGAGTTGGCAGAAGAGGTGGGCCAATTTGCCAAGCCCTTCGGCCTGCTGCTGCAAAGCATTCAAAATAGCTACAGCCAACTGGCGCTGCCGGCAGACCAGAAGGAGGATCCCCGCGCTCAAGTTCAAAAGCACTTTCAACTGCTGCGCTGGTATGTGGAAAAGCGCTTCACCACCCAAGCCCTTCTCTTGGCTCGCGAGTGGGTGGTTTCTGCCCTTTGCCTCTGTGAGGGGATCCAAAACTACCTCGAACGAGAAGCGCGGCAGGGAATTGAACACCAGTTGGGATCCCTCATCCCGCGGGAAGAGCAGCTCTTGGGAGATCTCCCTGCGACTGGATCCCTTATCCAACACCAAGAGCAGCTTCAGTCCCTGCCTCCCATTGCCGCCCATGTCCCAGATGTGCAGCAGCTAGCCAAGCTCTGGTCTCGGCTGAGCGAATACCGCAACGACGTGGCCCATGTGCAGATGAAACCCAAATCTCTACGCAGCGAAGTTCTGGAGAGCTTTGTGCTGCAGGATCTGCTGCCCAGCTTGGAGGCGCTGTTTCCCGAATTGGCTCGGCTAGAAAAGGATCCCTCCGCTTCTTGGTAAACCCAAGACATTGGCAGCTTCGTTCCCGCTTTTCAAGCCTAGTTAAAAAGTTGGCCAAGCTCAAGCTTGATCCTCCCAGACGACCAGAAAAAAAGCTGAAGAAATCTACGAAGCAAGGGGGATCGACGGATGGTGTTTTGTAGCCTCTGTAACCTCGACACCAGACGGCTGTCGGGTTCTTGTCTTTAGTTGTTCTAAACGTCCCCTTCCTGCTGCGAGAACACCATGGCTTATCACTACTGGCAAGCGAAGCTTTGGGGTCTGCTGCACGACCCCGCCCTCAAGGCCCTCCACGACGCCTCTGGCCGCGCCAAGGAAGGACTGTGGCCAAACTTAGCGGCGATGCGGGGGTGGATCTCCCCCAAGGCAGAGGGATCTCCTCTAGAAAGCGTTGGCGATGCGGATCTGGTCGCCTCCGCCAGCGATCGGGCTGCTATTGGCCACCTGCCGGTTGCCATCGACTACCAGGTAGCTGATTGCAGCCAGAGCCTGGGGCCGGGCCTAGAGATGAGCCATCTCCTTTCGGGGCGCAAGCGCTTTTGGCAACTGCCCGAAGAAGAACACCGGGCCCTGCGGCAGGCCAGCTCCCGCGCCGAGTACCTGCTGCGGCGGGAAGCAAGGGTGGTTCCCGACTGGATCTGGCAAGAGGAGGACATCCAGAAGGTGTTCTGGTGGTTCTGGCGCTGTTTCCCCCAGGCGTTGGTTCGGGAATTTGGCGATGAAAACCTTCTGCTTTTGCCAGCAGAAACGCGGCTGCCCGATGGATCCCTGTGGAGCCACACCAGCGTTGTGGCGGCCCTGGCAGGCTGTTTGGCCGGCTACGACGAACCCAAGTTCACGCGGCCTTTTTTGGCCAGCTTCACCTTCAACCCCATCCAGGAGCTGATCAAAGCCAGCCGCAAGATGCGGGACTTCTGGGCTGGATCCTGGCTGTTGCACTACCTCTCGGCACGGCTTTGCTGGGAGCTGGCGGAGAAATACGGCCCTGACTGTCTACTCTACCCCAGCCTCTACGGCCAGCCCTTGATCGACGCCTGGCTCTTGAAGCGATATCCCGAATTTGCCCAGTGGATCCCTCAGCCTTCTGCCAACGCCCTCCTCACTGCCGGCTTCCCCAACGTGCTCCTTTTGCTATTGCCCCAAGATCGGGTGCAGGCGGCCATGCAGTTTGCCCAGCAGACCCTCAAAGACGAATGGCGGCAGCTAGCGCAAAAGGCGCTGGAGCACCTGCAACTGGAGCGCCGCTGGCTGGTGCAGTTGCGCCCGGAGGATCCCACCTGGAAGGGATGGCTGGAGCACCAGTGGCAGATCTACTGGGCGGCGGCGCCCCTGGGATCCCCCCACCAAAGGCTTAAAGACACCGCCATCCTCAAGTCCCAGGAGTCCATCGAGCGGGATCCCTGGGTCAGCGCCCAAAACCGCACCTACCATCTCAAAGGAAAGCGGCAGCTTTTTGCCGACCCGGAGCTGAAGTTCCTGCGGATCAGCTTCTGGGATCCCGAAAGGCAGCAGCACCGCCAGCACAAGCCAGGGCTAAACGTAGGCTCCTGGTGGGCAGCGGCAGTGGAGGCGACGCGCCGGCTGCAGGCTGCCTGCAAACAGGCCCGCGATTGGCAGTTGCCGGTGGCCTTTGGGCCGCGCAGCACCGTCTCTGGCCTAGGGCCGGTGGTTCACCCTTCCCCCAGGAATCGCTGGATTAGCGAAGGGGAGAGCCGGCGGCTTTGGCAGCGCCAGGCAGGGCTTTTCGATGGCCGCGAGCAGCTCAACGCCACCGAAACGGTTAAGCGGGCCCTAGACAAGGTGTTGCCGGAGCTCTTCCCCACCCTCGACGAAGACGAGGTCGCCGCTTCCTACCCAGATCTCACTGCTGGCGTGGCCGGTTACCTGAAAACCCACGGGCGACGCGAGCTGGAGCACTTCGAGCAGGCCTGCCGCGCCGTTGAGGCCATCCACCCCGCCATTCGGGAGGTCATCCGAGAAATGCGCGGCAAGTGGGGGATCCCGTGGGCTGACCAGCAAAACCTGCGCTACCACCCGCGGCTGCTCAACGCCGGCTGGCTGGTGGAAGACCTGGAAGCGGACGAGGCAACCCAGAAGCGCTGCCGCCAGGAGATAGAAGCCACCCTCAGCCGCTACTACCCCAGCATCAACCCCGCCAGTTGGTACGTGCTGGCCGCGGGCGATGGCGACGACATGGGCCAGTGGCTGAGCGGGGGGAAGATGAAGCCCTACTACGACTACCTGCCCCAGCCGCTGCAGCGCCTAGCGGATGGCCAGAGGGACGCTATTGGCCGCGTCCTCGACTCTGAAGAGCTCAAGCAAGTCAAGGACGCCTTCAGCGAGTTTGTTAAAGCCAGCCGCAAGCGCATGGGCCCAGCCACCCACAGCGCCCTCAGCCGGGCTCTGTTGGATTTTTCTGGCCAGTTGGTGCCCTACCTTACTGAACAGCGCTATGCCGGCAGGCTCATCTACGCCGGGGGGGACGACGTTCTGGCCTACACCAACCTCTGGGAGTGGGATAGTTGGCTCTGGGACATCCGCCAGTGTTTCCGCGGCGGCGAAGACGACTGGCGCGAGTTTGCCAACGAAGGGGACTACTGGCAGTGGCAAAAGGCGCAGTTGCCGGCTGGCCTAAGCCGTCGCCCTCTTTTTACCCTGGGATCCCTGGCCAGCATTAGCTTTGGGGTGGTGATTGCCCACCACTCGGTGCCCCTGGCCATTGCCCTGGAAAACCTCTGGGAGGCCGAACAAGGGGCCAAGGGGCAGGCCTATGCCTCTAGCAGCCCCAAGGACAGCGTCCAGGTGCGGGTGCTGTTTGCCAACGGCAACCAACTGGTGAGCACCTGCAAGTTCGACACCTTCGACAAGTGGAAGGATCTGCTGGACTTCGACTGGAAGCTGTTGGGCCAGAAGCAGGATCAGAGCTCTCTGTTTGAGCAGGCCGCCCAGCTTTGGGAGCAGCACCCAGCCCCCACCTTGGAAGCAGTGCCCGATTGGGCCCGCTTGTTCTGCAGCCGCCGGGATCTCTTTCGCGGCGAAAGTGAGCAGAAGGATCGCTTCCAGGCCAAGCTGGTCGAGTTTATTCAGCACTTCTGGCAGCACAGCCTGCCCGCCCAGCCGGCGGCGTGGGATCTGGCCATCAAAAACTGGTTCAAGCTGGCGGCCTTTGTGCTGCGCAACCGCACCGTGGAATTGGGGAGAAATGCGCGATGAGTTGGTTTGTGCTCTCGCCTTTGGATGTGTGGATGTTTCGCGATGCCAAGCCCTTTGCGCCGGGGGAGCGGGCCTGGGCCACCAGCGGCTTTCCGCCCAGCGGGCACACCCTTGCCGGCGCTATCCTAGCTCACCTGGGCCAGCCGGCAACCCTGCGCCTCTGCGGCCCCTTTCTCTGCTGCGAGGAGCAGCTTTACTTCCCCAGCCCCTTGCACCTTTACCAGGGATCCCCCCTGGTGCCCATCCCCTGGCTGGAAGAGGGCCATGCCTACGGCAGCTACCGCTGGGATCCCACCCGGCCAGCCCCTCTGGTGACAGCGGCTCAGCTCGAGGAAGAAAAAAGCCCGCAAAGCCCCAAGCAAAAGGCTGCTGGCTACCTACCCTGGCAGGCGGTGCAAAAAGCCCTGCAAGGCAAGGGCTGGGATCTGGAGCAGGCAGTAAAGTCCCCCTGGGTAGAGGAAGTGCGGCCCCACAACACCCTGCAGGCAGGCAAACGCCAGGTGCGGGAGACCGATGGCTACTTTGTGGAAACCTGCATCCGCCTGCAGCCCGGCTGGAGCCTGGCTCTTTCCATCGAGTGCTGGGATCCAGAGCGCGAAAGCTGGGATCCCTTGCCCCTAGCGCAAGAAGTAGTGGTGCGGCTAGGGGGAGAAGGCCACGCTGCTCTCCTCAGCCCCTGCCCAAAGCTGGGCAAGCAGTGGCAAGTGCTGCAGGAGCTCTCCCAGCAGACCTTCCGGCAAGCCCGCCGAGCTCTGGCCTACCTGGTGACCCCCGGCGTGTTCATCAAAAAGGTGGAGGGGCGCTCCCTCTGCCGCGCCTGGCCCTGGGAGTGGCGCTTGGCCACCCCTCATCCTGCCCACTCCCTCACTGGCCCTCTGGTGAGCGTGGCCACCGGCAAACCGGTTCCCATTAGTGGCCGCCTGCGGGTGGAGTCCCTGACAGAGCCGCGCAAGACCAGCCTGCCAGCTCCGCAAGTGTTTGCCGCCCCGCCTGGCAGCATCTACTACCTGGAGCATCCAGCTCCCCTTGCCCAGGACGAGCCGGAGCTGGAAGATGGCCGGCTCAACGTCTTCCACCGCTGGCGGCTTCTAGGCTACAGCGAGTTGCTCTGGCTGCCTTGGGCCCATTGAGCTTGCTTTTGAAGTCCTGTTTTAACGGATAAGGAGTGTTTTTCTATGGCCTTTCACCTGGTCTATCTCACCTTGCTGACTCCCCTGCACACCGGCGGCACCACCCAAGAAGGCAACCTCTTGGGCATTGCCCGCGAGGCCCACACCAACTTGCCCTACATCCCTTCCAGCACCATCCGCGGCAAATTGCGGGCCAGCGTGGCCGAGAAAGAGTTAAAGTTTGAGCTTTTTGGCAACGAAATTGGGGAGGGGGATCAGCTTACCCAAGGCTCCATTTGGATTGGAGATGGATCCCTCTTGTGGGTGCCGGTGGCTTCCCTCAGCCACGGGGTAGTCTGGATTAGCTGCCCCCTCTTGCTCAAGCGCTGGCTGAGGCTAAGTGGCCAGAAGTTGCAGGTGCCGGAGCCCTATAGCACCAACTTGGAGGCAAACCGACCCATCTATCTCAAGGATGCCATCCTAAAGAACGGTCTAAAGAAGTGGGAAAACTGGCAAAGCTTTGTCAAATCTTCCAGCATCACCCGCGTCATTGTCTTGCCGGATCAGCACTGTGCCACCCTTATTCAAATGAGCCTGTGGCGGCAGGTGAAAGTTAAGCTCAGCGAGCACAAAGTTGTAGAAGGCGGCTTTCGCTACGAAGAGGCCATTCCCCCCGATAGCTTGATGTACTTTACCTGGGGGGTAACAGCCCAATCCAACGGCAATTCCCAGAAAGCAGTGGAGCAATTTCAGAAGCTTCTCCAGAAGAACCAACTTCTACAAATTGGCGGCCAAGAGAGCCTAGGCCGGGGCTTTGTCGAGTTGTCTTGGAACTAGTTGAGGAGGCTTTATGGAAACTTTTGATCCCCGCACGTTGGCCAAGCCCGTTTACGAATCCCTTCGCCAGTTAAGGGCTCAAACCAGAGACCAAGAAAAGCTTAAGGAGCAGAAAAACCAGGCTGTGGAGCTCTACACCTACCTTTCCACCTGGGGCCTGCTGCGCCTTAAGGCAGAAGAAGATGCCCTCAACCAGGAAGGGAAAAAACAAGTAGTCAAGGAGTTTTTTGATTGCCTAGAAGAGATCTCTGGCCAAAAGGGAATTGCTAACTCCAACGGCCTGGATCGTCTTATGCAATTGGGAGTTGAAGAGTATCTAGGTTTAACAGGGCTAGGTCTGGCTTTGGCTCAGGAATTCGGCTTTTGGGCTATGGCCATCTACCACGACATTAAAGGAGGAGAGTAATGGGCGTCGCGATCCCCCTGCAAGCGATTTCCCTGCAAGAAGGCAGCCGAGTGGTTATTCATTCTCTTACCTGGCAAGACTGCGAGAGCATTCTGGAGGAGCTGGGCGAAGATCGCCACACTCGCATTGCCTACTACGATGGCACTTTTGAGATCATGTCTCCTTTATCCAAACACGAGCGCCTTCATCGCATTGCCAGTGACATTGTAAAGGCTCTCTTAGATGCTCAGGGGAGAGATTGGGAAGACTTTGGCTCAACAACCCTCAAAAAGCCAGGCAGAGCTGGCGTGGAGCCCGACACCTGCTTCTATGTCAATCACCTGGAGTTGGTGCGAGGTTGCGAGGGCAGGATCGATGTCGATCAGTTGCCCCCACCTGATCTGGCCATCGAGTCCGACGTTACTTCCCGAACTTTTATCGAGGCCTATAGAGCCATCGGCGTGCCGGAAGTTTGGATCTTGGGTGAGCGAAGTTTGCGGATCTTTATTCTGCAGGGAGAAGACTACGTAGAATCAAGCTGCAGCTGGCTTTTTCCAGACTTCGACATCCCCAATCTTGTACCTCAACTCATTCGACGCGCCCTAGAAATTGGCACCAGCGC
>NZ_JANSHR010000108.1:0-534 GCF_047461675.1 Synechococcus sp. R70.1 | reverse complement strand
TTGGCGCATTATCCGTCCCATCCAGTCGGCGGCGCTGGACTTCCCGGTGGAGCAGTTGCTCAACAGCTTCTCCCGCCTCACGCCTCAAATCACGCTGGAAGGGGCTGAGGATTTGGCGGCCTTCGGCCTAGATAAGCCGCGCCACCAGATCGCCCTCTTCCCCCAAGAGGGGGATCCCTACCGCCTGGACATTGGCAACGACAACTTCGACGGCTCCGGCTTCTACGCCAGGCCAGAAGGGGGAGAGGTGGTGCTCTTGGCCAGCACCCAGAAGGGATCCCTCTTGCCTTCTCTGCTGGCTTTGCGGGACAAAACTCTGCTGCGCTTTGACACAGCGGCGGTGAAGTCTCTGCAGGTGCAGTTGGCCGAGGCAGAGCCAGAGGTCGTTCGCTTGGAGCGACAAGAAAATACGTGGCAGATCGTCGAGCCCCGCGAGCTGCCTGCCGATGACCTGAACGTCGACCGTCTGCTCAATACGTTGTCTCGCCTGCAAGCGGTGGAGTTTCCGGCTGAAACCAAGGCGGAGCTAGCTTC
>NZ_JANSHR010000107.1:0-536 GCF_047461675.1 Synechococcus sp. R70.1 | reverse complement strand
ACGAGGAAGGCCGTTGCGATGAGCCTACTCCCTGTCAGCGGGTGCGCCTGAATAACTTTGTAACGGTACGCAACAACTTCCCTGATGGCAGAGCTGTTTTCGACTCGGAAGGGCGAGCGCGTCAGCTAGGACGCTTTGTCGTCAGCAGCGCCTACTCCCAGGGCGAAAACCGCTGCGTGGTGGTGAGCACTTTGATCGGCACTCTTCGCAAGGACAAAAATCCGGAGTGTGGCAATGTAACCAGCGAGCCAGAGGAAGGAGTAACCAGCGAGCCAGAGGAAGGATAGCTGGGGTAGGATGGTCAGGCCGTGGCTGAAAGGTTGCCAGGCTCCTGTCCTAAGCTGCCGTAGGTCATTGGCTATGCTTACCTCTTCCCCAACTCTTGAAGCTCCACAAAAAGCCTTCCCCTGGCAATCTCGTCAGCCTGCTTTGCTGGTGCTGGCGGATGGCACTTCCTTTGCCGGTTGGTCTTTTGGGGCGCCGGGCACGGCGGTGGGCGAGGTGGTGTTCAACACGGGCATGACCGGCTACCAGGA
>NZ_JANSHR010000106.1:0-2362 GCF_047461675.1 Synechococcus sp. R70.1 | reverse complement strand
AAGCTCCCCGGCCTCCAGAAGCTCGCCGATGGGGTCCCAGAGCCCCTCCACCAAAGCCTCCCGGGCCTCCTCCCGGATGAAGATGGGGGCCACCCTGTCCCCGAAGCGGACCTCCTTGTTCACCAAGTCAATCTCCACCTCCAGCTCGGGGTTCGCCTCCACCGCCTGGAAGAGGACGGAGAGGTCCTCCGGGGCCAGGCTCACGCAGGGGAGGCCGATGGCCGTGGCGTTGCCGAAGAAGATCTCGGCGAAGCTCTCGCCGATGACGGCCCTGAAGCCCGCCCGCTTGATGGCCTGGGGGGCGTGCTCCCGGCTGGAACCGGAGCCGAAGCCCGACTCCACCAGGAGGATGGTGGCCCCCCCGTAGCGGGGGTCGTTCAGGGGGTGGGGCTTGGGGTTGCCCGCCTCGTCAAAGCGCTCGTCGTAAAAGAGGTACTGGCCCAGCCCCTCAAAGGTGATGCTCTTCATGAAGCGGGCGGGGATGATGCGGTCGGTGTCTATGTCCTCGCCCCTGATGGGCACGGCGCGACCCTTGATGACGGTGAACTTCTCCAGCATGGCTCACCTCCCGATGCCAAAGACTTCCCGGGCGTCGGCGATCTCTCCGGTCACGGCGGCGGCGGCCACCATGACCGGGCTCATGAGGACGGTGCGGCCCCTGGGGCTTCCCATCCTCCCCTTGTAGTTGCGGTTGGAGCTACTGGCCGCCAGCTCGTCCCCTTCCAGGCGGTCCGGGTTCATGGCCAGGCACATGGAGCACCCCGGCATCCGCCACGCAAACCCGGCCTCGCGGAAGACCTCGGCGATGCCCTCCTCCTCCGCCTTTTTAGCCACCCACTCCGAGCCCGGCACCACCAGGGCCCGCACCCCTTTCTTCACCCTGTGCCCCTTGAGGTGGCGGGCCACCTCCCGGAGGTCGGAGAGCCTGGCGTTGGTGCAGCTGCCGATGAAGGCCACCTGGACGGGCACCCCCTTGATGGGCTGGCCGGGCCTGAAGCCCATGTAGGCCAGGGCCTCCTCGGCCACGGCCCTTTCTTCCTCGGGGAGCTCCTCCAGAAGGGGTATCCGCCCGTCTATGGGGATGGCCTGCCCGGGGGTGATGCCCCAGGTGACCGTGGGGGGGATCTCCTCGGCCCGGAAGCTGACCACGTCGTCGTAGGTGGCGTCGGGGTCGGAGCGGAAGGAAAGCCAGCGCTTCTTGGCCTCCTCCCACTCAGGCCCCTTGGGGCTATAGGGGCGGCCCTCGAGGTAGGCGAAGGTGGTCTCGTCGGGGTTCACGTAGCCGATGCGGGCCCCGCCCTCAATGGACATGTTGCAAAGGGTCATGCGGCTTTCCATGTCCATGGCCTCCACGGCGCTTCCCCCGTACTCGTAGGCGTAGCCCAGGCCCCCCTTCACCCCCAGGTGGCGGATGATGTGGAGGATCACGTCCTTGGCGTAGCCCCCGGGGCCCAGCCTCCCCTCCACGTTGATGCGCCGCACCTTGAGCTTCTGGGCCGCCAGGGTCTGGGTGGCCAGCACGTCCCGCACCTGGCTGGTGCCGATGCCGAAGGCCACGGCCCCGAAGGCCCCGTGGGTGGAGGTGTGGGAGTCGCCGCAGGCGATGGTCATCCCGGGCTGGGTGAGGCCCAGCTGGGGGCCGATGACGTGGACGATGCCCTGGTTGCCGCTGCCCAGGTCAAAGAAGGTGATGCCGTGCTCCCGGGTGTTGCGCCTCAGGGCCTCCAGCATGGCCTGGGCCAGGGGGTCCTGGAAGGGCTCGCTGCGGTCGTGGGTGGGGACGATGTGGTCCACGGTGGCGAAGGTGCGGTGGGGGTAGCGTACCTTGAGGCCCAGGTCCTTCAGCATCCCGAAGGCCTGGGGGCTCGTGACCTCGTGGAGGAGGTGGAGGTCTATGAAGAGCTGGCTCTGCCCGCTCCGGAGCTTCTTCACCTCGTGGGCTTCCCAAACCTTCTCGTAGAGCGTTTTTCCCATGGTTCCCCTCCCTGGTAGGCAAAAACCCCCGGGGGTTTAGGCCCGGGGGAAAGCGGAAAGGCCTCCCTAGACCGGGCCTGCCCGGCCTAGGGATAGCAGGATGCCCCGCCGCATTGCCCTATAGCCTAAGGGCCTTCAGGCTTTTGGTCAAGCTTGACGTAAGGGGCTTCCTCCCCTACAATGACCCTTGCGTCTGCCGGGGTGGCGGAATTGGTAGACGCGCACGATTCAGGGTCGTGTGTCCTCGCGGACGTGCGGGTTCAAGTCCCGCCCCCGGCACCAGGTGGCCCCGCTCAGGCGGGGCTTCCCTTTTGGTTGACGGCTTTGGGCCCTGCCCGTACCCTAGGGGTAATGAAGCGCGTCCTCTCCGGCATCCAGCCCTCGGGGG
>NZ_JANSHR010000105.1:0-536 GCF_047461675.1 Synechococcus sp. R70.1 | reverse complement strand
CGCTCAACGAACCCCCGGGCCAGAGATTCCGCCGTGCCCCGCCGCCGCGCCACAAACACCTCCTGGAGCTCCTCGGCCACCACGCCCCGCTCCGACTGCGGCACATGAGCTAAAACGTTCCGCATAAAGTGCACCACGCACCGCTGCCAGCTGGCCCCAGGAAGCTCCGCCATCACCGCTTGGCGGATGGAAGGGTGGTCGTCGGAAATGACCAGCCTCACCCCCCGAAGCCCCCGCTCCACCAGGCCCTTCAGGAGGTTCCTCCAGGCCTCCTTCCGCTCCCCGCCCGCCGGTTCCACCACCAGCACCTCCCGGTAGCCCTCCGCGTTCACCCCCACCGCCACCAGAAGGGCCAGGTCCACCACCCGCCCGCCCCAGTTCACCTTGAAGTAGGCCGCGTCCAGGTAGAGGTAGGGGTAGGCCAGCTCCAAAGGCCGGCCGCGCCAGGCGGAGAGTTCCTCCTCCAGGCGCTGGGCTACCCTGGAGACCGCGTCCTTACCGATGCGCACCCGGGACAGGCCCTCCGTGATGGCCGC
>NZ_JANSHR010000104.1:0-544 GCF_047461675.1 Synechococcus sp. R70.1 | reverse complement strand
CGCGGGGAGGTGGTTTTGCCGCAGCCGGAGGGGCCGACAAAGACGAGAAATTCCCTGTCTTCGACGGTGATGTTCAGGTCATGGACGGCGGTGGTGTCTCTGTAGCGCTTGGTAACGTGTTCGTAGGTAACGCTGGCCATGCTCTCAACCTTGGCTCCGTTGCGCACTCAAACCCTATCCAAAGCGGCGGGCAAAAGTCCAATGGGGTTCGGTTTAAGTTCGCTAGGGAAGGCTGAGGATCACTGCAGCGAACCCGATTTATTCCTGCTTGAAATGAGCGCAAGCTGAAAAACCAAAACGCAAAAAAGAACTAAAAAAGGGTAGGCGATGAGCCTACCCCCATGGGATCTTTTTTCCTCACGGAAAATTGCCTAACCTCAGAGCAGCTTCAGCTACGCCCATCAGGAGACAACACTCACCTTGACCACTTGGGCTTTTTCAGAGTCGGCCTTGGGCAAGGTGAGGGTGAGGATCCCATCTTTGTATTCGGCTTTCACCTGATCGTGCTTGATCCGGTTGGGCAGCGGGATCACCCGTTGGAAGC
>NZ_JANSHR010000103.1:0-2385 GCF_047461675.1 Synechococcus sp. R70.1 | reverse complement strand
GATGAGGATCGGATCCCGCCAGAGTTTGAGATTTCCAATGTCCAGGGATCCCCACGAAGGGGGAACTTTGTTCTCAAAGTAGACAGACTTGACCTTTTCCAGCTCGTTTCCAATTTCTAGGGATCCCCACAAAGGGGGAACACGAGGGTCAACCGGTGAAGCAGTACCCCAGTGTACTGCAAGTTTCCAATTTCTAGGGATCCCCACAAAGGGGGAACTCCACTACAGGGATCCAGATCCGGAGATCGATACCCTAGTTTCCAATTTCTAGGGATCCCCACAAAGGGGGAACCCGCTCTGAAAGCAGCAGAGAAAGCCCGCAAAGCAGTGGAAAGTTTCCAATTTCTAGGGATCCCCACAAAGGGGGAACAAGCGATGGGCATTAAGGCTGATGGGATATGGGGGCCCATCACGTTTCCAATTTCTAGGGATCCCCACAAAGGGGGAACTTGAATGATGCTATCATCAACCGTGCCTTACAGATGGTGTTTCCAATTTCTAGGGATCCCCACAAAGGGGGAACTTGGTTCGGAATAGTACCTGCAGGAGCTGAATCTACAGAAGTGTTTCCAATTTCTAGGGATCCCCACAAAGGGGGAACGTGTTGAAGCAAGTACCCTGGAATAAGCCGACGTTTGTTGAGGTTTCCAATTTCTAGGGATCCCCACAAAGGGGGAACTCAAGCGCTCCAAAAGGCGCTGAAAGCCCAGGCCCAATCCGCGTTTCCAATTTCTAGGGATCCCCACAAAGGGGGAACTTGGATGGTTTGGACGCTTCCAGAGCCTTACCAACCTGCGGGTTTCCAATTTCTAGGGATCCCCACAAAGGGGGAACGTAACGACGTTGCAATGACCGGTGTCAAAATCCCGGAGGGGTTTCCAATTTCTAGGGATCCCCACAAAGGGGGAACTTCAACCAGCGGGTGCGCAGGGATGTGAACCAAAAGGTGTTTCCAATTTCTAGGGATCCCCACAAAGGGGGAACGCTACTGGGACCCTGGATCATCAACAACGGCAACCCAGAGGTTTCCAATTTCTAGGGATCCCCACAAAGGGGGAACCTGTGGAAGGGAGAAGGGGGCCGTACATCACATCCTGTTTCCAATTTCTAGGGATCCCCACGAAGGGGGAACTCCCAGATAGTAAGATCGCAGCGTTTGTGCAACGTAATAGGTTTCCAATTTCTAGGGATCCCCACGAAGGGGGAACATTCGCATTACGGTTGCGGAGGCATTAGGCCTCCCCCGGATGTTTCCAATTTCTAGGGATCCCCACGAAGGGGGAACAAAGATGAACCTGTTCCTGATGTAGTGTATCCACACTGCACACTGTTTCCAATTTCTAGGGATCCCCACAAAGGGGGAACTAGATTGGCTCCGGTCACAATCCAAGAGCTTGCATGGCACGTAGAGTTTCCAATTTCTAGGGATCCCCACAAAGGGGGAACTCTAGCACTAAAATCCAGTTGAACAATGCTCAAATCAGTCTGGTTTCCAATTTCTAGGGATCCCCACAAAGGGGGAACTGGGCTTGTCCAGGAATGTTGGTCTGTGTTAATGAAGAGGGTTTCAGTTTCCAATTTCTAGGGATCCCCACAAAGGGGGAACCCTGTAAGGTAACCTAGCCCTCCTCCCCCAAACACCCAGGATTGTTTCCAATTTCTAGGGATCCCCACAAAGGGGGAACCAGAAAATCATACAGGGGCAGTGGAAAACCCTAAAACTCAATAAGTTTCCAATTTCTAGGGATCCCCACAAAGGGGGAACTCATAGAAGACCGTTATGATTGGCACTTTCAAGACTAGTTTCCAATTTCTAGGGATCCCCACAAAGGGGGAACTTTAAGAGTTATCCAAGGAGAGTGGTCTCTCACCAGAGACCTAAAAGTTTCCAATTTCTAGGGATCCCCACAAAGGGGGAACGAGGTTAAGGAGCTAGCCTACTCAATAATTTGAGACTTCGTTTCCAATTTCTAGGGATCCCCACAAAGGGGGAACCAGATCTCCTAACCCACCAAAGGCTGCTACACCACTAAAGTTTCCAATTTCTAGGGATCCCCACAAAGGGGGAACACTCGAATTCCTACGCGGGTTCTTGGCCTCGAACAGCCGTTTCCAATTTCTAGGGATCCCCACAAAGGGGGAACGAGAATAAAACATTCTCTCTACGGGTGTTTATTTGACTTTGTTTCCAATTTCTAGGGATCCCCACAAAGGGGGAACGGCGCAGCGGATTATCGATGGCCAACGTAAAATTCTGGTTTCCAATTTCTAGGGATCCCCACAAAGGGGGAACTATATGAGTGGGCCTCCAAATGTATGGAGGATGAGTGGTTTCCAATTTCTAGGGATCCCCACAAAGGGGGAACTCTACCCCCATTAAACCCA
>NZ_JANSHR010000102.1:0-551 GCF_047461675.1 Synechococcus sp. R70.1 | reverse complement strand
GACGGATGGCCGGATCTGCCTGCCGCTGCTGCCTGCACAAGACTACAAGCGCCTTAGCGATGGCGATACCGGCCCCAACACCGGCGGCATGGGGGCCCACGCCCCGGCAGATCACCTGGTCACCCCCGAGCTGCTGGCCCGCATCCAAGCACAAGTGCTGGATCCCACCCTGCAGGCGCTGCAACAGCGGGGCATTCGCTACCAGGGAGTGATCTACGCTGGCCTGATGATCACGCCCAATGGGGACCCCTACGTCTTGGAGTACAACTGCCGCTTTGGGGATCCCGAAGCCCAGGTTATCCTGCCCCTCTTGGAAAACCCTCTGGACGAGGTGCTGCTGGCCTGCATCGAGGGGCGACTGGCCAATCTTCAGCTGCGGTGGAAGCCCGGCTATGCCGCCTGTGTGGTCATGGCCGCCCCCGGTTACCCCGACAGCTACGAGCGAGGGATCCCCCTTGCTGGCCTAGAGGCTGCCGCCGCCACCGGAGCCCTGGTGTTCCATGCCGGCACTCGCCAGGTGGGCAAGCAGCTTCTCAGCGAGGGTGGGCGTG
>NZ_JANSHR010000101.1:0-567 GCF_047461675.1 Synechococcus sp. R70.1 | reverse complement strand
CCGACGATCCCACCAAGCTGCAGGCCATCTTTATCAGCAACGAGGCGCGGCAACGGCTAACGCTACGGGATAACCCAGCGGCGGTGCAGGCCACGGCCGTTTACCACTACAGCCATGAGCAGGGGCGCTTTCCCATTGCCTGCTTGGCCACGGTGGCTCACCCCGGCACTCCCTGGAGCTTGCAGCGGGCTTCTACGTTTCCCGCGGGTGACCAGAGCAACCAACTGGGTATCAACTTCTTTACCGGCGAGGGCACCAACGTTTGGGAATATGATCCCACGCCAATGAAAGAGCAGCTACGGCCTGGCACCCCACTGTGGACGGCGCTAACCAACCTGGCCAATTTTGCTGGCGATCCCGACGGGGCCTATCCACCTAAGCAAGAGCCGGGCCGCATTCATCCGGATCCGTTCATCACCGCCTTTGGCAACTTCTCCGAGCTGCGGCGGGCGATTGATCTGGTCAACCGAGGCACTCCCGTTGACCAACTGAGCCTGGCCGACCAAACCACGCTGCAAACGGCAGGCTGCATGCTGGGCATGCTGGCCGACAACATCCTGCGCATTC
>NZ_JANSHR010000100.1:0-570 GCF_047461675.1 Synechococcus sp. R70.1 | reverse complement strand
ATGTCTGCGTGCGGCAAAGCGTCGGCGCTGACCGACCGCAGGATGTGATCATCAACATCACCGCCACGGCCATGGAGCGGGCCAACCCTGGCCTTTTCCGTCGCTACATCCGAAATGCCACCAGCGTCGATATCTCAGAGGTGTCGCGCTACTTGCTGCCAATGCAAACACGGGTTCTTGCCCGCGGTGTTATCAACCGTCCGCTCTCCTAGGGGAAATATCCACCATGTTGGCCTTGGAGAAAAAAGCAATTGGCCGAGCTCAGCCTTTTCGATCCCGGGGCTTTACGCTGACAGAAGTCCTAGCGGTGGTGGTCATTATCGGCATCCTGGCCGGGCTGGCCGTTCCTTCTGGGATCAACATCTGGGCGCGGATCCAACTGGAGGATGCCCAAAACAAGGTGGAGCGCGCTCTACGCACCGCCCGCACCAACGCCAGAGCCTCTCTCCAAGGTCGTGCTTGGGTGGTTGGGATCGACAATGCGGATCCAAGGGTTCCCACGCTAGTGATCCAAGACGAGGAAGGCCGTTGCGATGAGCCTACTCCCTGTCAGCGGGTGCGCCTGAATAA
>NZ_JANSHR010000099.1:0-570 GCF_047461675.1 Synechococcus sp. R70.1 | reverse complement strand
CGGATCCCTGTCAGGTCTTCCAGGGCAATAGCGCTGTTTGTGGTCTTTGCCCTAGAGACAATAGCTTTGGAGATGCAATGATTGACCCACGCCTGAAAGCGCCTCTCCTTGCCAGACAGCCGTTGCAACAGTTCTCTGCATCTGCGCCGCGAACTGCGTGTGCCCTTACTGGCTTTGCGTTGGAGTGCCGCCCTCAACCGGGAGTAGTGGTCTCGGACTTTGTTCAACTGCTGTCCATTCCAGTGATCTCCTTCCGATGTATGGGCAATATCTGTCCTTCCCAAGTCCACCCCGATCACCTTGTCGGTATCTTGTTGCTTGGGTGGTTTTTTCTCTACGCAAATCTGGATGTAGTAGGAGCCATCTTTGCGCTTGATCAGCGTGGCAGCTTTTGGGTTGGAACCAGCCAGCATCCCACGCTGGTAGTTGCCAATGGCCAGTTCAAAGCGTTCTCTCCCTTCCACCGTGGTCAGCGACACCGTCCAGTCTTTTTGACGGAACGAAAAGATGCGAGTGTCGTAGGTAACAAAGCCGCTCTTAAACTCCTTGACGGGACGCTTTTTCTGCTTA
>NZ_JANSHR010000098.1:34782-88160 GCF_047461675.1 Synechococcus sp. R70.1 | reverse complement strand
TGCTTCCCCAGGTTTCCTGACTCTACTTCCCCTGGCCCCAGCGCCAGGGGTTTTTCTTTCAGGACATACTGGGCGTATTGAGCAAAGAAGACTCCCAGGGGAGCAGTGCTGGATATTCCCATAGTCAAGATTCGGCCTCTAAGTCCAGAACGAGTTGCCCAAATGGCGGCGGGAGAGGTGATCGACTCCCTAGAGGCAGCCCTGCGGGAATTAATAGAAAACGCCCTCGATGCCCAGGCCAGCCGCGTTCAGGTAGATCTTTGGCCAAGCCGCTGGCAGGTGCGGGTAGCCGATAACGGCCAAGGGATCCCAGGCTCGGAGTTGGAGCAGGTAGCCCGTCGCCATACCACGAGCAAGTGGGATGGGGGCAGCTTGGGGTTTCGCGGAGAAGCTCTGCACAGCCTAGCCCGCTTGGGATCCCTGACCATCCAGACCCGTCATGCCACCGATGAGCATGGCTGGCTGGCCACCTACGACCAGCAGGGGGAGCTGATCCGCAAGCAGCCAGCAGCCACCGCTTTAGGGACAGTCGTGACGGTGGCGGATTTGTTTGCTAGCTGGCCCCTGCGCCGCTGTCCCCCGCCCCAGACGCGCTCACTCCTAACCTTGATCCAGAACGCTGCACTAGCCCATCCAGGGGTTAGCTGGCAAGTCTGCCAGGAGGGGCAGCTGCTACTCAGTCTTTGGCCGGGCCAATCTCTGCAGGATCTGCTCCTGCAAATGTTGCCGCAGGTGGAGCCTTCCGATCTGCGCTACCGGCGCATTCAAGAGGGGGATAGCGACTGGGAGTTGGTGGTGGGCTTGCCGGATCGCCTGCATCGCCCTCGCCCCGATTGGATCCGGGTAGCCGTCAATGGCCGCTTTGTGCAGATGCTGGAGTGGCAACGGTTAATCCAGTCAGTCTTTCAACACGCTTTGCCCCGCCACCGCCATCCTCTGGTAGTGGTGCACCTGCGCCTGCCACCGGAACAAGTGGACTGGAACCGCCATCCGGCTAAGAGCGAGCTCTATCTACAGGAGCCGCAGAAGCGACAGGAGCAATTGCGCCAGTACCTGCAGGATCTTCTGCGCGCAGGCTCTGCCCAGTCCAGCCGCCGCTCTCTTCATCTCCTCCGCGCCAGCGAGTCCAAGTCGCTCTACCGGGTTTCAGCTCCCTCCGCCGCCGGCTGCTCCCTGCCTCCCCTAAAGGCGCTAGCCCAACTGCACCGAACCTACATTCTAGCGGAGCACCCCCAGGGGCTGTGGCTAGTGGAGCAACACCTGGCCCACGAGCGAGTGCGCTATGAGGAGATCCAACGGCACTGGCAGCTAGTGGAGCTCGAGACACCAGTCATGTTGCAGGGATTGTCTTCCCAGGCCGTGGAGCAGCTGGAACAGTTGGGGCTAGAGCCGGAACCCTTTGGCCCCGCTACGTATTTGGTGCGCCGCCTGCCGCTAGCTCTCTGCTCGGAAGATCCCGAAGAGGTGCAGGGATCCCTTCTGGAACTCAGCCGCTGTGCGGATCTAGAAGCAGCTCAGGTGGCCCTGGCCTGTCGTGGTGCCTTGCGCAACGGGATCCCGCTTACCCTGGAGCAGATGCAGCAGTTGCTGGATGCCTGGCAGCGCACGGCTAACCCCCACACCTGTCCCCATGGCCGTCCAGTTTATCTAGTTTTGGCCGAAGCCGACTTGGCCCGCTACTTTCGCCGCCGCTGGGGGATCTGCGACCGCCCCCTCTCTGACCCCAAGCTGGGATCCCTGCGGCTGGGAGACAGTTTGGCCGCTCAAGTACGTCGTTCAGCCGGCTTGCCGGTGTTAGATCCCACGGACGAGGTCCACTCTGCCCCTCTATAATTTCAGAGGTGTCAAGCTGCTGGAGCGATCCTATGGCTTCCTATCTCAGAACCCCAGAAGAAACCTGGCTGCAGCGCCATGCGCGCCCAATCTTGGTCTTCTTGTCCAGCTTGGGAGTTCTGTTAACAGCCTACCTTACCTACACCAAGCTGACGGAGCAGCCTGCTGCCTTCTGTGGGGGGGATGGGGGGTGTAACCTGGTGCTCTCCAGTCGGTGGGCAGAGTTTTTGGGGATCCCAACCGCAGCCATTGGCCTGCTGGGGTTTCTAGCCGTCTTGGCCCTGGCAGGGCTGCCGGAAGAGATCCCAGGAGTGAAGCGGTGGCGATGGCCAGCCCTGTTTGGCTTGGTTTCCGCCATGACTGTCTTTGAGATGTATATGCTTTACCTGATGGTGGCGGTGCTACGGCAATTCTGCCTGTACTGCACGGCAGCGATGGGGTTGGTAGCGGGGCTGTGGCTCGTCACGGTGTTTGGCCACCGCTGGCTGGACTGGGCCAAGCTGGCTTTCAGTTACATTCTCGTGGGCCTGTTTACGTTGGTAGTTACCCTTGGGGTGTACGCCAAGCAGGCTCCTCCGCCCAGCCCCCTAGCGGCAGGCTTAGCAGCCCACCTGCGCAAGATTGGCGCCACCATGTACGGGGCCTACTGGTGCCCCCACTGCCAAGAGCAGAAGGCCTTGTTTGGGTCGGCCTTTGCCCAGATACCCTACGTGGAGTGCTCGCCCAACGGGCCCGGCACGCCTCAGGTTGAGGAATGTACGAAGGCAGGGATCACCAGCTATCCCACTTGGATTATCAATGGCCGCAGTTACGTGGGACTCCGCTCGCTGGAAGCTTTGGCCGTAGCTTCTGGGTACTCCTTCGAGGCGGAGGAAGAGCAGGATTGACCGCTCTGAAGACTGATACAACACTGGACAAAGGCGGACTTTTCCACAACCCCTAGCTAGGAGCGGGGTTTATCTCCACTGCCCCACTGGAGGGATCTTTACGGGATCACTTCCCGTCGAGCTGTCCTTTTCTTGAGGGTTGCGCCCGTTGCCTACACAGAAACCACGCCGGGTTTGGGCTGCTGGAAAAGTTCGGCTAGAGTCAAATTAGTAGCTGCGTTTACTTCTTGCCAGGATCCCCATGCTTGTTGCGGCTGCCACGGAAGCACACCTAGAACCCGTTGATTTGGATCGCTTGCTCACGCCTGAAATCCAGCGGCCAGCTCGCTACTTGGGCAAAGAATTCGGGGCTGTCCATCGCCCTTGGGACTCGGCACGGGTGCGTTGGGTGCTAAGTTACCCGGAGCTGTACGAGGTGGGGGCTTCCAACCTGGGCCACATCATCCTCTACAACATCCTCAACGCCCAGCCAGACCAGTTGTGCGACCGCACCTACTTGCCAGGCCCGGATCTGGCGGCTCGGATGCGGCAGCTGGGGATCCCGCTGTTTGCCGTAGAATCGCGTCGCCCCCTGCGCGCTTTCCACATCGTCGGCTTTAGCCTGGCCTATGAGCTGGGGGGCACCAACATCTTAGAGATGCTGGATCTGGCCGGGATCCCGCTCAAGTGGTGGGAACGGCAAGCCTTTACCCCACAAGAGTGTCCCCTCATCTTTGCCGGTGGGCCGACTGCCACCTCCAACCCCGAGCCCTTTGCCGACTTTTTCGATTTCTTCGTCTTTGGGGATGGGGAAGAGGTGCTGCCGGAAATTGGTCAGGTGCTGGCCGGATCCCTGCACAAGCCCCGCCGGGAGGTGCTCTTGGAGCTGGCCCAGGTGCCAGGAGTGTATGTGCCGCAGTTTTACGAGGGGATCCCCCCGCGGCCCATCGTGCCTGGGGTGCCGGAGCGCATTCGCCGCCGCGTAGCGCTGCCCCAACTGCAGTACTCCATTGGTCTAGTACCGCTGGTGGCCACCGTCCACGACCGCCTGGTGGTGGAAGTGCGACGTGGCTGTACCCGCGGCTGTCGCTTTTGCCAACCCGGCATGCTCACCCGCCCTGCCCGCGATGTCGATCCGGAAGCGGTAGTGGAGGCGGTGGTGCAGGGCTTGCGCAAGACCGGCTACAACGAGTTTTCTCTTTCTTCTCTCAGCTGCTCTGACTACCTTTCCCTGCCAGCGGTGGGAGCAGAGCTACATAACCGTCTCCTTGGCCAGCACATTGCCCTTTCCCTGCCCAGCCAGCGGGTGGATCGCTTTGATGAGAACATTTCCGCCATCATGAAGGGATCCCGCCGCTCGGGGCTGACCTTTGCTCCGGAGGCCGGCACGCAACGGCTGCGGGACATCATCAACAAGGGCCTTAGCGATGCTGACCTCATTCGCGGCATTCGCACTGCAGTCCAGGAGGGCTGGGACAAAATTAAGCTCTACTTCATGATTGGCCTGCCCGGCGAGACTGACGACGATGTGATTGGGATTGCCCGCACGGTCGAGATGCTGCAGCGAGAATGTGCAGCCCTGGGCCGCAAGCGGGTGGAGTTTACCCTCACCCTCTCCAACTTTGTCCCCAAGCCCCACACGCCCTTCCAGTGGCACCGGGTGGACTACGCTGACGTGCGGCGCAAGCAGGATCTGCTGCAAAGGGAACTGCGGCGGCTGCGGGGAGTCAAGGCCCACTTTACCGATATTCGCTTTAGCATCCTGGAGGACTTGATTGGCAAAGGGGATCGCTCCCTGGGCCGCATGATCGAGCAGGCCTGGCGAGCTGGCGCCGGCTTGGATGCCTGGTGGGAAAACATCGACGCCGCCTATGCCGCCTGGGTGAAGGCCTACTGCGGCGAGGCGGTAGATCCCAGCGCCGATCCAGTGGCCCTCTGCGCCTATCTCCCGATGCGCGAATTTGGCCTGGAGGATCCCTTGCCCTGGGATCACATCGATACCGGCATCGACAAGAAATGGCTGCAGAAAGACTACCGCCGCGCCCTAGAAGCGATCACGGTAGAAGACTGCTCCTTCGAGAAGTGCTCCGCCTGCGGCGTCTGCGGTCCCGGCTTTGGTCACAACATTGTCATCCCGCCCCCGCCCGTTCCGCCCTTGCAAAGCCGCCCCACCCCCACCCCCGATCCTCTCGAGCCAGAGCCGCCTGCCCAGCGTTTCCGCATCACCTACAGCAAAACCGGGGATCTGCGTTGGCTAGGCCACCTGGATCTCATGCGCCTATGGGAGCGGGCCTGTCGGCGCGCCGGCTTGCCCCTAGCCTTCAGCGGCGGCTACCACCCCATGCCTCGACTAGCCAACGCCAACGCCCTACCCATCGGCCAGGAAGGCTACGGCGAAGTCCTCGATCTGGAGTTGCTAAAGCGCCCCGAGGGGCCCGTTACCCCTGACGAACTGCGCGCCCTGCTGGTCGAACAACTGCCGCCAGAAATCTCCATCCGGGCCATCCAAGAGATTGGCCTGCGAGATCCCTCGGCTACCGAAGCCGTCTATGCCGCTGAGTATCAGCTCACTGTAAGTTGCGAGTCGCCCACTGCCGACTGGCCAGCCTGGGTCACCCAGATCCTGGATGCGCGCGAGATCTGGATTGAAAAAGTCTCCAAGTCGGGCAAAGCTTCTCTCTTCAATGCCCGTCCCCTGCTATACTACCTGGAGTTCCAGGGCTTGGCCCCCGACGGCAGCGCCTACCTCTTCTACCGCGGCAGTTGCCGCAACAACGGCGCCTACCTGCGGCCCAACCAACTGCTGCAAATGGCCGAGGCCCTGGGCTTGCCTCGCTGGACGCTGCAGGCGGCCAAACGGCTGCGCTTGTTGTGGGAGGACGGCACCTTGAATTCCGACTGAGGACGGGTGGCAGGATCCCCTGGACAAATCCCCAGTCAGGCTGCGGTATCAGGGTTAGCTGGGCTGAGGGATCCCGCAAGCGCTATAATTTTGCTACCCCTGGCTTCTGCCGCTGCCACCCTTGCTAGCCCTCAACCTGACCCAAGGCAAGATGAGCAGCCAGCAAAAGTCGGGCCAAATTTGAGCTCACTATCTAGAGCAGGCAGCAGCCGCAACAGGGCCCAGGCGCCAGGTGCTACAAAGAGGTGTGCCTCTTCCAGTTAGGCCTAGCTTTTCATTTCTCCCGAGGACAGGCTTCTTTCCTGCAGGCAAGTTACGGGCAAGAGGTGGCTAGGCTGCCACAGGCTCCTCTGCTGGGCTACTTTTTTCCTGCTGCCTGTCTATAAAGTTCGTCGTTGGCCATTGGAGCAGAGCTTAGGGTAATGGACAGCTGCACGATGAGTCAATTTTGTTGTCAAATCGAGCCAATCCTAGAACACCACTTCTCCGAGACGAGGGCAAATCCAAAACCGCAGGCCGTGGGGGCGGGGAGGAAAATGCATGCCTAGGCAGATCGTTATTGCTGAGCAACACCGCATCGCCGCTGTCTTTGCCGAAGACCAAGTCCAAGAGCTGATCATCGCCAGTGGCACCCACCAGGTGGGGGATATCTACGTGGGTGTCATCGAGAACGTCCTGCCCAGCATCGATGCCGCCTTTGTCAATATCGGCTCTGGAGAACGCAACGGGTTTATTCACGTCAGTGACCTAGGCCCGCTGCGCCTCAAACGCAACCAGGCTCCCATTTCCGAACTGGTCCTGCCGCAACAGAAAGTGCTGGTGCAGGTCATGAAAGAGCCCACTGGCAACAAAGGGCCGCGTCTTACGGGAGACCTGGCTCTTCCAGGACGCTACCTGGTGCTGCGACCTTACGGCAAAGGGGTGTATTTGTCTCGCCGCATCGAGGATCGAGAAGAACGCAATCGCCTGAAATCGCTAGCCATCTTGATTAAGCCCCCCCAAATGGGCCTGTTGGTGCGCACTGAGGCCGAGGGAGTCGCTGAAGAGGCGATGATCGATGACCTGGAGCAATTGAAAAAGCTCTGGGAAGAGATTCAACAGCAGTACCAGGCGGCACGGGGGCCGGGTCTACTGAGGCGAGACGAGGACTTTATCCAGCGGGTGCTGCGGGACGTCTACTCAGACGATGTCAACCGCATCGTTACTGACTCGGTGGCCGGTGCGAAGCGGGTGCGCAGCTATCTGCAAGGCTGGAACAAAGGAAAAATGCCGCCCGGCGTTGTGGTCGAGGTTCACCGTGAGCCCACCCCCATCTTGGAGTATTTCCGGGTCAATGCGGTTATTCGCCAGGCGCTGCGGCCGCGGGTGGATCTACCCTCCGGGGGCTATATCGTCATCGAGCCCACGGAGGCCCTGACCGTGATCGATGTCAACTCTGGCTCTTTCACCCAGTCGGCCACTTCCCGCGAGACGGTGCTGTGGACCAACTGCGAGGCTGCCACCGAGATTGCCCGCCAACTGAGGCTGCGCAACATTGCCGGCGTGATCGTGGTGGATTTCATCGACATGGACTCCCGCCAGGATCAGCTGCTGGTTTTGGAACACTTCAACAAAGCCCTTGCCCATGACAAGGCCCGACCCCAGGTGGTTCAGCTCTCAGAGTTGGGGCTAGTGGAACTCACCCGCAAGCGGCAGGGGCAGAGCCTCTATGAGATCTTTGGCCACCCCTGCCCCACCTGTGAGGGGCTAGGGATCCTGGCCCGACTGCCGGGATCCGAGCCGGGGCGGCTGTTAACTGTCGAAAGTGGACGACCGGTAACGCTGCCTGGCGAGGCTGAGGAGGGCGAAGAGGAGGGCGCTCCAATTCTGCCCCGGAATGGTGATTCCCAGGGGGCGCGCCTGCAGCTAGGAAGCAATGGGGCATTGCCACCAAGTCTAGACCGCTCTCGACTTGCTCAAGGAGAGCGACTGGAGCCAGAGGAAGCCAGGGCTGAGCCGGTGCGCAAACGGCCTCGCGAAGAGGGAGCGGTAGAAGAGGAAAGCCCGCAGCCACTGCCGGTGGCAGGGGCAGAGCAGAAGCGCAAGGAAGTCCATCGCCTTGGCCGGGGGGAGGATGCTGGGCGCGCCAGTGGGACAGAGTCTCCAGAGAGCCAGCCAGCTCGACAAACCATCACTGTGGAGATGACTCCTCTCCAGCAGCGGGTCTATTCGGAGCTGGGTCTGTCACCCCTGTTGCTTTTGGATCAGCCGCCGCCGGCGGGCCGAGACACGGTGGTTAGGGTCATTTTGCCAGGCACGGCCAAGGTGGACAGCCCGGTGGAGGCAAAAACCGACACAACTTCTACCAACGGCGCGCCTTTGGCGGAAGTTGCCCAGCCTGAACGGTTGCCTACAGAATCAATAGCAAAGCCACCGGCAACAGAGGCGCCGCCAGAAGTGGTCATTGATCCCTCTCACCAGTCTCCAGCAGCCTCCAGACGACGGCGCTCTCGCAGCAGCTAGCCAAGCCGGTTAGCGCTCTTGCTTGAGACAGCGCTGTGGCCGTATGGACAAAGCAACGAAGCCAAGCTTAAGGTGCGAGGGATCCCTGTGGCAAGAGGGGATCCTGCGGGTAGCAGGCGTGGATGAAGTGGGGCGAGGAGCCTTGGCGGGGCCGGTAGTGGCAGCGGCAGTCATCCTGCCACCCTACCTCGATCCCGAGGTACTGGCAGGGGTGAAGGATGGCAAGCAACTGCGCCCACGGCAGCGTGCCCAGTGGGCAGAGCGGATTTGTCAAGTAGCCCTGGCCGTAGGCATTGGCAGTGCTTCTGCTGCCGAAATTGACCAACTCAACATTCGCCAGGCGACGTTGCTAGCCATGCAGCGAGCTCTGGCCCAGGTGGGGGAAGTGGGGCACATCCTGCTGGATGGGCTGCCGCTGGCGGAGCTGGGATCCCGGCAGACGGCGCTGGTCAAAGGGGATCAGCTCAGCCTCTCCATCGCTGCTGCCTCCATCGTGGCCAAGGTCTGGCGGGATGCCCTGATGCAGAGCTGGGACTCCCAGTACCCCGGCTACGGCTGGCGCACCAACGTCGGCTATGGGACACGGGAGCACTGGCTAGCGCTGCAGCGCTTGGGGCCAAGCCCCCAGCATCGCCATAGCTTTGCCCCCGTTCGGGACTTGCAAGCAGGCCAGTGGGAGGGTAGGATAAGGTCTGAAGGCTGCCCACGTAGCTCAGCGGACTAGAGCACTGGGTTCCGGTCCCAGGGGTCGGAGGTTCGAATCCTTTCGTGGGCGTTAGTTGAGATTGGGTCAAGGGCTGGCAGTGGGCGCCGGCAACACGTAGATAGACTCCACCTGCTGGCCTGGCGAGGGGACAGCTTGAAGGATCCCTTTTCCAATGTGATAGATGACTTTCTCGGCCTGGAGTTGATTTTCTCCTTGGCGGACGGTGACCCGGCCTTCCAGCTCAATCCGCTGCTCTTGGCTGTAGTAGACCGCCTTGTGAGCGCGGGCCGTGAGGCGCTCAGCAGGGAAGCGGAGGGTAACATTGCCAGTGGCTACGAACACCCCTGTATTGGCGTTGGCCTCCTGAACATCGGCACTAATGCTGATGGCGCGTGGATTTTGCCCCCACGCTGGGCCGGGGATCGCAAGGGCCAACCCTATGCCCACCGCCCAACCCACCTTCCTCTGGCGGCCCAAGCTCCTTTGGTCAAGGTCGATCCCCCTCGCCATTCCCTCCCCTGGTTAAACCACTCCAGCAGCCAGTCTAGCCTGGGATCCCTGATCCCGCTGCTGGGGCAGCCTGTTAGCCCTTGCCATCCCCTCCCCTGGGCAGGACTTGAGCCAGTTGCTTTTCCAACTCGCTAACCCGCTGCAGCAACTGGCGGTTGGTCTCCAGCAGCTCCCGCGCCTGGCTGCTGAGATAGGGATCCGATTCCCACCAGTTGATCCCAATCTCCTTGGCCTTGTCCACCGAAGAGATCAGCAGCCGAATGCGCACCCTGAGCAGCTCCACATTGCCCACGGAAACGGTGATATCTCCGGCGATGACAATGCCCTTGTCCAGAACCCGCTCCAGGACATCGGCCAGAGAAGAGCCATGCGTTGCCGTGGCCAGGGGTTGAGAGGCAATGGGCACTGGGAATTCTCCTCCAAAGCGTGCAAACCAATATCAGTTGGGCAGTTGATCCAGCAAGTAGTTGAGCACCTGGGCTCCTTCCTCGTAGCGCTTGCCGGCCCTAGGCAACAGCACGTCGGCACACAGAGCACGAAAATCGGCATCGTTCTTACTCACCGCCAGCTCGTGCTCCCTGACGATGCGTCCAATCATCAGACAACTGCGCAGGCTGGGTTGGCGAGTCAGATCCAACCTGCGGCGGAAGGTACGGACAAGGTGGACAATCTTAAGCGCGTCGGAAGCCGATAGGCCAATGCGGGAAATGAGGATCTCCTTTTCCGTCTCGATGTCGGGCTCCCCAATATCGATGGTAATCATCCGATCCAGCAGCGCATCCTGAGCCCTGTGAACCCCCGTGTATTCCTCGGGGTTGGAGGTGAAGATGGCCCGAAACTGGGGATGCACCCGCAGATATTCGGAGCGGTGGCTGCCCGGCGGCAAAACCAGCAGCCTTTCTTCCAAGGCACTTAGGAGGGCGTTGTTGGCCTCGGGGCGGGAGCGGTTGAACTCGTCGTAGATGAGGGTAAACCCCTCCCGGCAGGCCAAGGTGAGGCGGGCATCTACCCAGCGCTGCTGCACATCTTCCTCTACCTTCACCACTGAATGGATGAAGTTATCCACCACCCGCCGATGGGTAAAGCCAGTGCGCCCCCCGATGAGGTCGGAAGAATCGAAGCGATCGTCGCCGTAGATCAGCATGATGGGGCGACCTAGAAGGCTGGCCAAATGCATTGCCAGGGTGGTCTTGCCTGTGCCCGAAGGCCCCCGCAGATGCACGGCAAAACCGGATTGCAGATAGCGCAAGGCGCGGCGGGTAATCCGCTCAATGTAGGGAGTGCTTACAAACTGGCGGGGACGCGCTTGCAAAACCGTAGCCATATCAATACCCAACGCTTAACTTGCCTGGACTATAGCCGTAACCGTCTTCTTGCGCTTACGGGGACGGGGGCGGAACTGAGATCACAGCCGTCGCTGACACCATACGCCGCAAGGTGGCCAAGATTTCCGAGGGATCCACCCCCAGATCCACGGCACCGCGGGCCAGCAGATCCCGCACCCGCTCCCGATCGCCAATCACCTGCAGCAAGGTTAGGTTGGGATCCTGCGCCTGCAGGGCTGCCACATAGTTGTTGACGTAGTTCAGGATTGGATCCGGCTGCTCCTCGCCAGCAAGTGGGGGTGCAACTCGATCTTGAGAGGGCTCAGGGGGTGGCGGCGCTACAGGAGTATCCCCTGGGGGTTCGCTCTTGCTTGTAGCCTCTGGCTGAGGAGCTTCACCTGGAGCTATTTCTGGGGGTTTGTCCCAACACTCAAACTGCTTCTCAACAGCCCCAGAATCTTCAGGTAGGAGGACAGGGATCCCATCCCCCCACACCTGCTCGCGCAACGCCCTGCGGAAAGCTGCCAAAGCCTGCCGAAGCGCTTGGGCTTCTGCCCGCTGTTCTTGGGCAATCCGAGCCAGCTCCTGCCGTACCCGTTGCCGCAAGTCGGCATAGAAAGCCTGCCGCACTTGTCGGGTTTGGTTGGCCATGGCCTGCCGCGCCTGGGCATAGGTGGCTAGCAAGCTCTTCACCATCGCTGTCAAGTCGGCTTGAAAAGTCTCTAGCTCCTGCCGCTGCGCCTGCGATTGGGCGGCCCGTTCTTGGGCCAGGCGAGAGAGAAGCACCGCCACTCCTTGGGCCCGCTGCGCTGCAGCCTCTAAACGGGCATGTTTGTCCAAAGCCCGCTGCGCCGCTCGGTTCTGCTCCAGGCTGCGCAGTTGGCTGCGGGTTTGCTCCCTCTGCTGCCGTACTGCCTCTTGGCGTTCCTGGCGACGTTGTCTCAGCTCGGCCATCAGAGCGCGGTGCTGCTCCAGGCGCTGCTGCCGGGATCCGCTCAACAAACTTAGGTTTTGAGCCACCCGTCGGCTGCGGGCTTCGGCCCACTGCTCCTGCAAACTCATGGCGTTCTCTCCTTGGCAGTTTTTTACTTCCCCTCAAACCGCAAGCCAATCGCTTGAAGGGGGAGGAGGCAGAGATTCTTTTGAACCCCTGCCTCACTTGCCGACTGCATTTCTCTTAGTTAAAGGCTGAGGCTTTGTTGGGAGCTGGGAAGTCGATTAGGAGGTTTGGACAGCGGGAGCGGCAGCAGTAGCCGTTAGGCCCACAGCCTCGGCGTACTTCAGGTAGGTCTCCACCGAAGCCACGACGACGCGCGCTTCAATGGCCAACAGCTCGATCCCCACCAGCGAAACCCGCACCCAGGCATCGACCACAATGCCCTTGTCCAAGATGCGATCGATCACCTCGGCCAAGCTCGAAGAAGAGTTCACTTTCTCAACTGCCATAGCTTCTCTCCTGCAAGGATGATGGTTGAAAAGGACAACAATTCGGTAGCAAAGCGGTAGATAGAAGGGATCCCCAACGGGATTGGCCCTCTCTAGGGCGACAGGTGCACGTTCTGCCACCCCAGCGCTATTCCGCTAGCTTTTTCCGGGGAGAACAGAAGAACACGGCAGGTCGACAAGGCTTGCCGTCTTCTCTAAGCGCACCCCCCTACATAGTAGCCGCTGGCAGAAAAAGTGGGTCAAAGGGCGAGAGCGCTTTTTAGCGTTGGCTAAGCCAAGGTGCGGGCCGGCAGGGATCCCCTATACTGAGAGCAGTGCGCTTGCCGATACGCCGTCCGTTCACTGGCCAAGAGGACTGCCGTGACCGACTTTGACACTGGGATCCCGAGTGTGCGTCGCCTACAGAAGGTGATTCGGGATCGAGAAATCCTGGAGGTTAAGCTCAGTACGGGAGATGTCTTCGTCGGCCAGCTACGCTGGCAGGATCCCGACTGTCTCTGCCTAGCAGACGCGGAGGGGCAAGAGTCGCTGCTGTGGCGCTCCGCTATCGCCTTTGTCAAAGTCCGACCTCACCCCTAAACCCAAATTCCCCTAGCCTCTTTGTTGTCGCTGGCTTCCCAGCGGCAGGAGCTCTTGGCGCATCCATCGACAGCTCTAGCCAAAGCTTCTAGCAGAAAGGTTATGATTCAGCAAGAAGGGTGAAACAATTAACCTTCCTCCCCTCCAGCCATGACAACCGGCACCCTAGAGCTCGCCCTGCAGCCCGCTGCTCAGCGACACAACCACTACAGCCGTGAAGACTTCTACCGCTTCGACCCCTCGCGGGGATCTCTAGTGGACTGGACGGGCGCGCGCAATGTCTTGGTCAGCGAAGACTTTATCCTCGGCTTGCAGCAGGGGCTGGAAGAAGAGGTGGGGGATGCCTCTGCTTCTTTGATGTATACCATTGGCCGCGAGTGGGGGCGCAACGATGCTCTCCACTTCTCCCGCTGGTTCGAGGAGGAGTATCGGCGCAAGCCCAAGCAGACCCACCTCATGTTTCTCCTGGAAACCTGGTGGTGGCCTCTGACCTCGCAAGGCTGGGGGCGCTGGGAAGTCGAGCTCGAAAGCCGGCGGCAGGGATTTATTTTCATCAACCTGTTCGACTCGGCTGTGGCCCGCACCTTGGGGGATGTGGGCAAACCCGTTTGCCACCTCTACGCCGGCTTATTTGCCGGTTTTTTCAGCACGATGGTAGAGCGGCAGCTCAACTGCATCGAGATCCAGTGCTACTCCATGGGGGAAAGCTACTGCAAGTTTTTGCTCGGCAGCAAAGAGCGCATTGACGCGGCTGCCTTTTGGCTCAACGAGGGGGCCACGGCCAGTGAAATTGCCCAAAAGTTGCGCTCTGGTCAAGGGGTGGCCAAGGCATGACGCCAGAGAGCTTTCTAGAGGAGTCGGTACAGAGCTTTTTTGCCCGCTTGAACTGGGATAACCGTCCACGGCAAAGCCGCTTGCTGCCAATGCCCTTCTTACGGGTGCGGGAGTACCTTAACTCCATCCCCTGGCCCGGGGATCCCCTGGCCTTGGCGGCCCGTTCTTGGCAATCCCTGGGGTCGGTACCGGAAGCTGGGCCAGAGGAAGAGCAGATCACCTTGGACGACCTATTCAGCCTGTTTTGAACGCTAGCTTTCTAGGAGAAGCAAGATGGTCAGCCCCTTGGAGCAAATGCTAATCGAGGCAGAGGCTCGCTACCTCACCTCGGAGCAGCTGGATCAGCTTAAAGCCTATGTCCTCGGCTGGCCAAAACGGCAGCACGTGTACCGGGCTCTGCGGGAGGGGGAGGCTCAGATGGTGGGCCGCACCTTGGAGGCTCTGCAGAAGGAGATGCCCAACCTCTCCCCCCAGGTCGTGGATCTGTGCCGGCGCCACCTGTTGCTGTTGCTGCGGCACAGCGCCCTGGCCATGTTGCTGCAGGACGAAAACCTCCTCAAAGAGCGGCTCATCGACTGGATGGAAGAGGAAGTGCGCCTGTATGGGCTGCAGAACGTCTATGAAGTTGCCCATCGGCTTTTCCAGCAGGAGCTCAAAGACTGCCTACAACCTGGCGAACTCGAGTTCATCCGTCCCTTGATTACCCGCGTGCAGGCAGCTTTGCTAGCTTTAAGCGGCCTCCCAGCCGCCTAGCGGTGGCTTCCATTCCCATCGCCGACCCAGGGATCCTCTATGGCTGACACCGTTTCCCTTGCCAACAGCTCTGCCGGCTTTGATCCCTACACGCCGGTTCTGGCCAACTACTACGCGCCCAGCCTCTACCTGCAAAGCGATCTGGAGTCGGGTTTGCTAGAAAGTCGCCACGGCGACCGTCTCCTAGCCCTTCCAGAAACCTTATTGCGAGCCATCTACACTGGCCTGGAATACGAGACAGGACAAGCGGCCCGTCTGGTGCTGCGCCACTGTGGCCGCATGTGGGGCAAGGAGTTTTTCCGCCGCTTTGCCCAGGAGCTTTCCGACTACTACCAAAAGCCCCTAGCTGAGCTGGAGATGGGCCTTTTTCTCCAGAATCTCAAACAGGCTTGGAAAACCCACGGCTGGGGGTTGATCGACCTCGACTGGACCTACAAAGACCAGGGGGTAGTGGTGGTGTCGATTCGCAACTCTCCCTTCGCCGCTGCCACGCCTTCCCACTTTAAGCGCCCAATGGGCTTCTTGGAGGCAGGGCTATTGGCCACTTGGTTTAGCCAATTGACTGGCCAGGACTTGGCCTGCGTGCAAACCACCAGCGAGGCTCTGGGGGCAAAAAGCAATTTGTTTATCTTGACGGCTGCCAACCGCCTCAAGGAGGCAGAAACCTGGGTGGACGCGGGCCTTAGCCACGAGCAGATCCTAGAGAAGGTGTTGCAGCCTGCCCCCTAGCTTGCAAGGAGGGGGTGGGATCCCAAAGAGACAAACTGTATAATCTTGTGAAAGCAAGACGAGCTCAAAGGCACGAGGGCCAAGCCATTGGGGTGGCGGGTGAGAGCAATTCGAGGAGCTATCACCGTGCCGGCCAACACTGCCGAGGCCATTGGTGCGGCAGTCAACGAGCTGCTGGATGCCCTAGAACATCGCAACGCCATTGATCCGGCAGAGGTAGTGAGCGTCATTTTCTCCGTTACCCCTGACCTAGATGCCGCCTTTCCTGCCCAATTTGCCCGCCGCCGTCCTGGCTGGGAGGCAGTGCCTCTGCTGGACGTGCAACAGATGGAGGTCAATGGCGCTTTGCCCCGCTGCATCCGTGTTTTAATCCAACTGAACACTCCCCTGACCCAGGCGGAGATGCACCACGTTTATCTAAGAGGCGCTCGCGAGTTACGGCCCGATCTCAGCCCCGTCTAGGAAGATTGCTTTTGCCGCAGTTGAGCTTCCCACTGTTGCAGCTGCTCCTGACGGGCAGCTATCTCCGCTTCGCGACGGCTTAACTCTTGGCTTTGCCGAGTTAGGGAAAAACGCCAGTTTTCAATCTCCGTCCAGTCAACTAGGCTGTAGGCTTGGGAGAGGCTGTGCAGCATCTCCACCAGCTTCATCGCCGCCTCTTCCACCTGCTGCACCCGCCGGTTTTCTCCCAGCTCGACCAGCAGCAACACCCCAACGTTGTAAGGGGCTGCCTCCTTGAGAGTAATCCGCTCCGGCTGAGGCAGCGGTGTCCAAATCCCCTTCTCGCCCTGTTGGGCTAGAAGCTGTAACTCCGCTGGGCCAAAAAGACTTTTCTTGTCTACCCGTGCCAGGTACAGCATGGAGCCTACTGGGAGCTGCCGTCGATTCTAGCACCAACCCCTCCCTACCAAAGCATCCTGATCCTGGGCCGTGCCAGCAGAAGGATTGGTGTTAGGATCGGCTCTGAAAGGGGTAAAGCTTACAGCTTTCCCGCTCCTATCGTTTGGGGATCCCTGGCATGTTTCTCACCCAAAGCCCCTACTTTTTGATGGCAGCCCTGGTGGCAATTGCCAGTGGAGCCATCTTTGCCGTCCGCTTTGTCAAGCCCGAAGCCTCGGAAGAGTCAGATGTAATCTTCGCTACGATGGGCCTGATCTACTCCATCTCTCTGCTCCTGGAAGGTCAGCGCCTAATCCCCTTGCTGTTTTTTGCCCAGGTGCTGTTGGCGGTGATGGCGGGCTGGTTTGCCATCCAGACCTTCCGCCTGCGCATTCTCCTAAACGAGAAGGTGCGCCAGATAACTGGAGTTCGTCCAGCTATGCGGCGCCAAGGCTTTAGCCGCACCTATCCGCCCGATGGCTATGGCCAAGGACGTGCCGTTGCCAGCGCGGCCAGCGGATCCCGCATTCGCGATACCTCCTCCTCTAGCCGCTCCATTCCTGAGCGCAGCGAGGAACCAGCGCGCCGCCCGCGGCCCCAGTTGACCAGCAGTACGCAGGTGCGCCCGCGTCGTCGTTCGGAGGATGACGAGGAAGAGCTGGAGACAACCTTGCAGCAGGAGGCTGAGTCTTCCCCTCCGCCTTCCGCCCGTCGCCCTCGTCGCCCAACCCCTGAGGAGTATCGGGACGATACCCAGGAGGAGCAAAGCACTGACTCGGGTAGCCGACGTCGTCCTCCCCGTCTACCCCAAACTCAAGAGGAGAGCTACGCCGAAGAAAAGCCTCGCCCTTCCTCTCGCCGCGTCGTCGAGGTGGAGTCAGTGGAAGTGCAGGAGGTAGAGCCGGACGAATCCGAGGATGACTTGTTTTAGCTGACCCAGCAGACCCCTAGAAGCCTTTAGCCGGTATTGCGCATGCCAGCGGCAATGCCATTGATGGTGAGAAGGGCTCCGCGCAGCAGCTCAGCGCGGCTGTGCTGGCTGGGGTGAAGGGGGGGTCTTTGCTTGCCGCGCAGGCGCTTGAGCAGCGAGATCTGAATAAAGCCCAGGGGCACAATGGAGCGGTTGCGCAACTGGATTGAGCGTCTTAGGTAGGGGTCACTTTCCAACAGCTCCCTATGGCCGGTAATTTTTAAAACCATCTCGCGGGTGCGGTGCATTTCCTGGGCAATGAGCTCAAACAGCTCCATTGCCCGCGGCAAACGCTCGGGGGAGCTCATTTCCTGGACATAGTGGCGGGCAATCTGCAAATCCGCTTTAGCCAGAGTCATCTCCACCTTGGAGATCACCATGCGGAAGAAGGGCCACTCGCGGTAGAGGTGTTGCAGGTGGGTGAGATGGTGCTCGCCTTGGGCGGCGTATTCCTGGAGGGCAGTGCCCACTCCGTACCAGGCTGGCAGGAGAAAGCGGCTTTGCGTCCAGCTAAATACCCAAGGGATGGCCCGCAGGGATCGGATATCCTTCGAGCCATTGCTACGGCGGGCTGGGCGAGAGCTAATCTGCAGTTGGCTAATCTCTTCGATAGGAGTGACCTCGTGGAAAAACTCCTCAAAGCCCTCCTGCTCGTAGACCAGGTTGCGGTACACCTGCCGCGAGCGCTCCGCTAGGGACTCCATCAGGCGCGACCACTCGTGCAGGTCATTGGGGTAAGTGCGCAGCAGGCTGGCCTGAATGACAGCGCTAGTAACCGTCTCTAGGTTGAAAAGGGCCAGATCCTGGAGGGAATACTTAGAAGCCAGCACCTCTCCCTGTTCGGTAATCTTGATGCGGCCCCCCACGCTGCGCCCAGGCTGGGCCAAGATGGCCTCGTAAGCCGGCCCGCCGCCGCGACCCACCGAGCCACCCCGCCCATGGAAGATCTGCAACTTTACCCCACACGCCTCGGCCACCGCCTGGAGCCGCTGCTGGGCCTTGTAGATCTCCCAGTTGCTGCTCAAAAAGCCGGCATCCTTGTTGCTATCGGAGTAGCCCAGCATCACCTCCTGTAAATTCTCCTGCTGGGCCAGGTACTGGCGATAGAAGGGGATCTCCAGCAACTGCCGCAAGATCTCCGGCGCCCGCCGCAGGTCTTCCACCGTCTCAAACAGCGGCACTACCGCTAGAGACCCGCGCCCGCTGATGGGATCATAAAGGCCCACCTCCTTGGCCAGCAGTAAAACTTCTAGCAGATCGCTCAGCTGGCGGCTCATGCTGATGATGTAGGTCTGGCAGATGTCTCGACCAAACTCCTGCTGCAGGCGGCGCAGGGTACGCAAGGTGGCAATCAGCTCCGCCGTTTTCTCAGAAAAAGGAGCCTCCAGCGGAATCAGGGGCCGCCGAGTTTGCAGCTCCTGCAGGAGAAAAGCCGTTTTTTCCTCCTCCGTCATCTGGCTATAAGGCCGCGGCAAGATGCGCAAGTACTCGAAGATCTCCGTGAGCGCGGCCTCGTGGTAGCTGCTGTCTTGGCGGATATCTAGGTGAGCCAGGTGAAAGCCAAAGACCTGCACCTGTTCGATGAGGTAGTCCAACTGGCGGCAGGCAAGGCCGCTGTTTTTCAAGCTTCTTTGGATGAGTTGCAAGTCGGCCAAAAACTCCTCGGCGCTGGCGTAAGCGTTGCCCAAGGAAGGAGGAGCGGGCAGACAGGCGGAATCAGCCAAGTTGCGGTTGCGCTCCCGCGTCAACTCTAGCCGCCGCAGGATGTAGCTGAGCTTCAGTCGGTAGGGCTCCTGGCGGTATTGCAAGGAAAAGGTCTCGTAGACCTCAGGCATGAGGCGGCGATCCTGCTCGAGGGCGTCCAGCAGTTGGCTGTCCACATCTCCCCAGTGCAAAGAGACGCTTAGGGTTTTGGTGAGCGCTTTCACCGACTCAATGTATTTGCCCAAAATGAGGTTGCGCTGGTAGCGGGCTGTTTGCCAGGTTACGTCGGCAGTCACTGAAGGGTTGCCGTCGCGATCCCCGCCCACCCAGGAGCCGAAGTTGCAAAATCCTGCAGGGGGCGGCTCGACGGTGGGAAAGGACTTTTTCAGGCTGCGCCTGAGGCGCTCGTGCAGTAGAGGGATAGCCTGAAACAGTACCTCTTCAAAATAGTGCAGGGTGTAATCGACTTCGTTGAGCACCGTCGGCTTGGTCTGGTGCAACTCGTCGGTGTGCCACCAGAGCAAAACTTCCTCTGCCAGCTGTTCTCTCAACATCTGAGCTTGCAGAGGGTCGAACTGCTCTGCCCAGTCCAGTTGGCTGAGCAGACGGGAGAAGACCCGTTGTTTTTCGCGGATGGTGTGGCGGACAATCTCAGTGGGGTGGGCGGTAAACACCAAGCGGATGTGCAGCCGCTCCAGCAGGCGGCGCAGCAAGCCAGGCGGCACTCCCTGAGCCCGCAGGTAGGGGAAGAGCCGTTCAAATTTTTCGTTTTCCCGTACGGTGCGCTGTTGGCTGTCCACCATGCGCATATCCGACTCTTCTGCCCGCTCGTAATTTTGTTCAACAATGTTGATGAGCTGAAAGAACAAGGCAAAGGCGCGCGCTGCTTGAATGGCTTCCTCAAGGCTAAGGTTCTCAACAATTTGGAAGACTTCTGGGATTGGATATTCTAGAGTCTGCCCTTCAGGAGAACACAGGGAACGCAGCCGCCGCAGCAGATCCACCAACGGCTGCCCACACTCCCGCAGGATTACCGATTCCCAAAGTTCTTCAACCAGTTGCAGGCGCTGGTTCAACAAGGTGTTCCGGCGATCGAGCACCTCGTCCCTAGGGAGGGCCCGGTCCAAGGAATCCCGTTGCGCCAGGAGAGAGGCCTCCTTCAGGCCGTTAGCAGAACCACTGGCCTGCTCTGCAGCCGTTAGGTGGGAGGAAGAGGTCATGAAGGCAGCTCCTAGAACGACCATCCCAATATTAGAACCTGTCCGCCGGCAGCACAGAGGTAGCCGACATGACGAGGAAAGGGAGGTCTGCTCAGCGCCAGCCTCTCCCGCTTGAGGATTCCAAATGGCTATTTAGAGGCGGCTACGAATAACAAATGAGTAGTTGCTGCCGGGCTCTAGCAGGTAATCCGATTTCTCCAAAAAACGGCTCAAGGGATCGCAAATCAGGGCTCGCCCCACTGAGGGCTCCACCCTAAGCCCTCCACCTCGAAAGCGCCAGCAAAAGTGCCAAACCCAGCCGTTAGCGCTGACTTCCCCTTCAATGGCACCCTCCTGCCAGGAGCGGCGGGTAATCTGCACATGGGCAGTGGTCTGAGGTAGCTGGCTCATCCTGAAGCCGTGAGAATCTATCCCCTATTCTCCATTACCGGAAAAGCGGCGCAAAGGCCCCCTAGCTCTGCCAGCCCCCATTTAGCCAGCCCCTGGGCCAGAGAAGCGCAAGCCTCAGGCAGGGCAACCCCCTCGACTGTCTTCTGGAATATCAAACCGGGGGCTCGACCGTGGCCACAATGTCGCGGATGATGGCTTCGGCTTCCTGCCGGCGGTTACTTGCCATCTCTCCCCCTCCAGCTAGGGAAACACGATGGGCCAGCACCGGCACGAACAAGGCCTGTAGATCCTCGGGCAGGCAGAAGCCGCGTCCCTTTACGAGGGCCCTGGCTCGCGCTGCCCTTGCCAAAGCCAACGCCCCTCGAGTGGAGACCCCAGCCCGCAGCAGCTTGGAGGTGCGTGTAGCCTGGACTACCTGGAGAAGGTAGTCGGCCAGGGATCCCTCCAAGTACACCTGATCCACCGCCGCCTGAATCTCCCGTAACTCGGCCAGCGAAAGCACGGGCTGCAGAGCCTCCACGGGATCCGCCTGTTGCCGATGCAACAGGAGGGATCGCTCAACTTCAGGGCTGGGGTAGCCAATCGACAGCCGCACCAAGAACCGATCCAACTGGCTTTCTGGCAGGGGATAGGTGCCGTGGTACTCCAAAGGGTTTTGGGTGGCTAGCACGATGAAGGGGCGGGGCAGCGGGTAGGTGCGGTCGTCCAGCGAAACCTGCTTTTCCGCCATCGCCTCTAGCAGGGCGCTCTGGGTGCGGGGCGAGGTGCGGTTAATCTCGTCGGCTAGGATGACATGGGCAAAAATAGGGCCGGGGCGAAACTCAAACTCCCCTTTTTCCTTGTTGAAAAGAGTGAGGCCAAGAATGTCAGTCGGCAAGAGGTCGCTGGTAAATTGAATTCGCTGAAACTTGGCCCCCAAACTGCGGGCTATGGCCCGCGCCAACGTGGTCTTGCCCACTCCCGGCACATCCTCTAGCAGGACATGACCTTCTGCCACCAGGGCTGTCACCACCGCCTGCACCACCTGCGACTTGCCCTGGAATACCGATTCGACGTTGGCCATCAGCCTGCCGATCTGCTGCTGCAAAGTTTGCAGTCGCTCCGCCGGCATCCGGGTGCCCGCACCCACCATAGATCGATCCAAAGAGGCCTATTCCACCATACAAGCCCAATCCCAGCCCAGAGCAGGATCCCACAAAACCCCGGCGGAAAACCGGAATATCATAGATCTCATCCCTACAGCTAAGGATGGGTATTTTGGAGCTGTCCTGCAAAAGCGAGTACGCGCTCCTGGCGCTGCTGGAATTGGCCCAGCACTACAACGACGGCCGGGTGTTGCAGATTAGGGAGATTGCAGCCCATCAGTCCATTCCCGACCGCTACCTGGAGCAACTGTTGGCCACCTTGCGCCGGCAGGGGCTGGTGCACAGCCAGCGGGGGGCCAAAGGGGGTTATTTTCTGGCTCGACCGCCCTGGCAGATTTCCCTATTAGACGTCATTCAGGCCATCGAGGGCGAGGAGCTGAGCCGCTCCCGCACCTTGCCCAGCAGCGATCTCACTCCAGAGCGCCAGGTGCTTCTGCAGGCTTGGCAAGAGGCCCAAGCAGCGGCAGTGGACATTCTCCAAAAGACAACCTTGCAAGATCTCTGTGACCGGCAGGCCCAAGGGCAACAGGCCAGGCTGATGTACTACATCTAAGCTGCAGCAAAAGTCAAGGCAGACAGGAAGGGCTGGGATCCTGACTTCGTTTTGGGTTATCCTGGAGCGCACTGCTTCACATTGCTACCCTGGCCATGAGCTTGCACTCCCCTCGCCCGCCCGCTGCCGAGATCTTTTCCGCAGAAGACTTTGCCCAGGCTCTAGCGGCCCAAAGCCTTGACTTCCGACCGGGCCAGGTGATCCGAGGTCGCATCTTCCAGCACCAGAGCGACGGCGTTTTGGTGGATATTGGCGCCAAGTCGCCAGCCTTTTTGCCTTTCAAAGAAGCTGGGGTCGGCTCAGAGGAAGACTTAAGCCAGGTGTTTCCCCTCAAAAGCGAAGCCGAGTTTCTCATCTTGCGAGAAGACGCAGAAGGGCAGATCCTGCTCTCGGTGCGGCGGCTGCGGCTAAAGCGGCTCTGGGAGGAGCTGGCCGAAAAGCAAGCCAGAGGCGAGGTGGTCACAGCGCCGGTGATTGGCATCAACAAGGGCGGGGTGGTGGTGGATGTGCAGGGCCTGCGCGGCTTCATTCCCCGCTCCCATCTCCTCCAGCGGGAAGCTCTGGAGGAGCTAGTGGGCCAATTCCTCACTGCCAGTTTGCTGGAGGTCAACCCCGCAGCCAACAAGCTGGTGCTCTCCCAGCGAGTGGCCCGACAAGTGGAGAGCTTGGGGAGCTATACCACCGGCCAAGTGGTGCGGGGCAAGGTCAGCGCCCTCAAGCCCTTTGGCATTTTTGTGGAGCTGGAGGAAGGGGCCAGCGGGCTGTTGCCCATCAAGCAGGTTAGCCAACGCTTTGTCGCCTCCCTCTCCGACTTGTTCCAGCCAGGGCAGCCCATCAAAGCCGTGGTCATCGATGTGGATGAGGCCAAGGGGCGGGTCGCCCTCTCCTTGAGAGTGTTGGAGAAGTACCCTGGCGAGGTGTTGGAGCAACTGCCTCTTGTTCTTGAGGAAGCTGAAAAACGAGCCGGCAAACTCAAGGGGAGAATCACGTCCGAGGGCGAGGTCATTTAACCCATGCCGCCTGCCGAGGGGCTCCAAGCCGAGCTTTTTGGATCCCTCAATCTCGCCCCATTGCTACAGAAGCAGTGCTGGGGGCTGCGGCAATGTCACGCCGCCAGAGGTAGGGGTGTTGAACACCTCAGCCAGGATCTCCCGCTAGCGGCGCGGAGCTCTAGATTGCAGCAAGGTGTAGGCGATACAGCTTGTCAGTGAAGCTGGGATCCCCAACTCCCTCTGGGAGAGAGGCTGGTAGGGCGCTATCTTCGCAGCCAATCCACCAAGGTCGTTCCCCCCAGCCCCAAGCCTACCAAAATGGAAGTGGTCAGCAGCCCCGCTGCCACACAGATCAGGGATCCCAAGCTGCAGAGGATCCCATCTTCTTCCAGGAGGCCAAAGGCGGTGACGAAGACCCCCATTGCCGGCAGGGTGTTGGTGCCGGGCACGGGAATGATCATGGAAATGCCCATCAAAACCATCCAGGTGCCTAGCCAGACCTGGCCCAGGCGACTGGTGCAGACGAGGTTCCAGCGGGGGCGGGCAACTTGTTCAAGGCGCAGCAGCCAAGGGATCCCGACCTGCACCCATTTTTGAAATTGCTTCCGTTCAATGGATGTCTGCAGCACCCATGGCGGCAGCCAGGGAGTGGCTCGCCCTGCCAGCATTTGTAGGGCCAGCAGCAGAATAACCACGCCAAAGGGAGTGGAATAGCCAGGAGCGGGCAGAGGCAAAGCCGAGGGAAAAGACAGCACTGCCAAAAACAAGCCAAAGCTGCGCTCGCGCGCCAGTTGGAGAATCTCTTCAATGCGGATCGCCTCTGGTGGGGATCCCTCGGGCTGCTCCGAGCTGTTGGCAAGGCCGGCTAAGCGGGCTAGCTCTTGGGATAGACGTGCCATAGCGGGAAAGGTTGACCAAGGCCTAGCCTACTGCAAATTCTGAGTCTGTTGGATATCCTGAGGCTTGAGGAAGAAGGTGGTCTTGGAGGGGTGAAATGAGCGGCCAGGGGCTTGGTAGGTGGTTGGACAGGGAGGTGGTCAGCCGCAGCCTTGCCCAGAGACCAAGGTGTTGGCCAGCACAGGGGATGGCTGGGCTGGTGTTGCTGCTGGGATCCCTACTGCTGGGGAAAAGTGGCGCAACCTTTGCCGAAACCCCACTGTCAGTGGGCACCTCCACTACCTTGCCTCCCCGAGCAGAGCCGACCTTACCCCCTCCGCCCCAGGGAGTTCGGCAAATCTCTGAAAAAACCAATCCAGAGGAGACTGCTGACATGCCCCTTTCCCTGCTGGCAGAGCAGGTGCTGGAGGCAGTGTGCGAAGCACAAATTGATGCCGAACGAGCCTTGGCCCTCATGCCTGACCTGAGCAAGTCCCATATCCGCGCCGCCTGTCCGAAGCGGCTGATTCCCAAAAGCTGAAAAGGAAAATCGCTGGTCTTCGACTCCTTCACCTCTTGCTGGATGCTGCTGGGGGCGCTTAGGGAGCTCTGTTTTGGAGTTGCGCTCCCTCCGAGCGATCTAGTTGCTTTGCAAGTCAAGCTGCACTGACTGGGCTGGCTAATTGACCCGTGTCTATCGTCCTAGCCAGCCATTACAAGTCCTGGAGCGCCCAGCTTACCTGCAGGGGGATCCTCTCCTCCCTGGCTTTGTCCTGGATCTCAGTCTAATTTGGGCATAAAAAACCAAACTCCGCTCTCAAAAATTGTGGAAAACGGTCAGGTATCACGGCAGCAAGCAATAATGAGGGCAAAGCCTAGGATCCCGACGGAGGTAAGCCTATGGGGATGAGGTGTGTGGAGCAGACCCCCAGCAAGCGTGTTTATCTAAGGGGGCTTGGAGTTTTGTCGGTTAGGGCTATCTTTGCTCTCTTTTTGGTGCTGTATCTTTGTTCCCTGACTTGGCGTTTTCTGGGAGATCGCAGCTTCACTTGCTATCGCCTTGATCAGGATATGGTCAACTGCAAAGTGGTCTTCCAGCCACTACTCTTACCAAAATGGGTCAGGTCTTATTATAACGTAAGAGGGGCCAGAACCAAAACTGAAGTTCAAATAGACTTTGAGGAAGACAAGAGAACCTATTACTACGTCACTCTCATAACTTCTGCAGGAGAAAAGGAAGCCTGGTTAACCGCCAGCGAGAGCGAAGCCCGACAACTGGCAACAAAGATCCAATCGTTTCGGGTGAGTGCAGAGAGTCAGCTATTGGTGGACGGCAATACTCTCAACTTAGGAAGTTTGTCTGTACTTCTGATTGTGCTTTTTCTCCCAGGAATGTTATTTCTGTTAGGTCTATTGCGAACAGTTGCGCCACTGAGATGCCGGCTGACCTTTGACCGCTCCCTAGACCAGATCTCGGAGGAGTACCTCACTCCCTTTGGGATAAGGAGGAGGAAAACTTACTCCTTCGGAGACGTGCAGCAAGTTGTGGTTCAGAGCACAACAGACTCTGATGGCGATACCTTTTTTCGGTGGAGGTGCAGTTGCAATCAGGAGAACCTTTGTTGTACCTGAGTTTTGGTACTGATGATAGCAAGGCAAGGGCGGAAGCAGAACAATTGGGCCAGCTTTTGAGGTGTCCAGTAAGGTTGCCAGAGACAACGCCTTAGGCCTAGACTAGACCCCCCTTGGTTTTTGGGGAAAGTGGGGGAGGCAAGATTTGCCGAAGCTGAGACAATGGCATCTGTCCACGCGCTCAAAGCGATCCCCTGTGCTGCCGCGGGCTGTTCTGTGGATTCTGGGGTTGAGCCTGCTTTTGCGCTGTCTGGTCGCAGCTCTGCTGCCACCGGGCTTTGACGAAGCCTACTACTACCTCTATACCCGCCATCCGGACTGGAGCTATTTTGACCATCCGCCCCTGGTGGCCTGGACGACGGGTTTGGGGCCTGTTTTGACAGGTCAGGTGTCGGCTTTTTCCATCCGACTGGGATCCCTATTGGCCTACACCGGCTCTTCTCTGTTGCTTTACCTCACTGGAGCACGGCTCTTTTCGGTGCAGGCGGGGCTGATTAGCCTGGCAACCATTAGCATCGCACCCATTTTCTGGATTGGGTTTGGGGTGCTAACCCTGCCGGACAGCCCGCTGACGTTGTTTACGGCGGCAACGCTGTGGGTGGCTGCCCAGGAGTTTTTTCCGGCTCCCAAACCGGGGGTCTACGGGTCGGCTCGCTACCGTCCAGGGCCGCGGCTGGCGCTAATGGGCCTTTTGGTGGGGCTGGCCTCTCTGGGCAAATACCACGGCCTGGCGTTGGGGTTTGGCCTGGTGCTCTTTTGCCTGCTCAGCCCGGCCCACCGCTGTGCCTTTAGATCCGGCTGGGCGCTTTTGGCGGCGCTGGGGTTCTTGGCAGTCTTTAGCCCAGTGTTGCTCTGGAACGCCCAGCAGGATTGGATCTCCTTTCGCTTCCAAGGGGGGCGAGCGGTGCCGGAGACGGGCTACCGCCTGCAGGATCTGGGGCGGACGATGCTGGAGGAGATCTTCTATCTTTTCCCAACCTTGGGGATCCCTTTGCTGGGGCTGAGCTTGGCAGAGGGCGGGCGGCTGGGGCTAGCTCTCTTCCAGAGAAGACGCCTCGCGGATCAGGAGCTGAGGCACCTTTTAATCCTGGCCTGTGGGCTGCCGCTAGTGCTGGCTTTTACCTTGATGGGGGGCTACCGGCCCATCCTCCCCACCTGGCCCATGCCGGGGTTTTGGGTGCTGAGCTTGCTCTTGGGATCCCGCTGGGAAGGATGGCCAGGAGCAAAGCGGCTCTTGGCGGGGACGGCGGTGGCGGTGGGCCTGTTGGTGGGGGTGGGGCTAGCCCATGTGCGCTACGGGCTGCTGCAGGCGCCCGGCGGCTTGGGCCTGTGGCCAGTGGAACGGGATCCCTCCACCCAACTCATTGAAATTGAGCAGTTGCGCCGCCAGTTTCAGACGGATCCCCGCCTGACTCAGGCCCTGGAGGCAGTAGACTTCATCTTCACCAATACCTACTTCCTGAGCGGGCAGATCGGCATGGCCTTGGCACCGCTGACGGAGAAGCCCCTCACCTGCCTAGATGAAGATCCGCGGGGCTTTGCCTTTTGGTCTCAGCCGGAAGACTGGCTGGGAAAAGACGGACTGCTAGTCACCTCCACGCTGTTCCAGCCAAAAGCAGGGATCCCAGCCACCTACGGCAACTATTTTGAACACATTGAACCGGTGGCCGAGATCCCTCTGCGGCGGGCGGGTGCAGTGGCGCAGACCTTTCAGGTGTACCTGGCTCGGCAAATGCGCCAGCCCTATCCCCGTCCCTACTCCCGCCGGCGCTAAGAGCTATAGCTTTGGGCTTCATTTGCGGGGAACTCATGCAGACCATCATCATGACCGTGGGCACCTCTTTGCTCACCAACCCGGACAAAAACCTACAGCCGCCGCGGCCGTGGCTAGGGCAAAAGACCATTGGGGATCCAGAACGGGCCTTAGCCTGGATGAGAAAGACCGACCTGGAACTGATCAGCGCCGAAACCAACACCTACTACCGGCTGGACCCCACCCCCCAGGATGCCTTGATTTTGCTTTACTCAGAAACTCCTGAAGGCCAAGAGTGTGCCCAGATTTTGAAGCTCTTTTTTGAGGAAGCCCTGGGCCAACAAGGGGTTTCCCTCTTGCCTCTCCCCGGCATCAACTACGAGCTGGAGGAATCCTCCCTAGAGCGGATGGCCGAGCTGCTGAAACAGTTGGCGGAGAGCGCTAAAGGGCTCGTCACCTTCGCCGCCACTGGGGGGTTCAAAGCCCAGGCCATGGTTATGGCCGTGGTGGGCAGCCAACTGGGGATCCCGGTCTGCTACATCCACGAGCAATACAAGTCTTTGGTGTATCTGCCCCATCTGCAACCGCAAGTCCAGCCTCGGATCCCGCGGGCGAGCTTGCCAGATTCTGGCCGCAATCGCGCCGAGGTCATCCAATTGCGAAGCGAGAGTAGCCACCACCGTCCTCGCAGTTGGGTCAAGGTGGAAAAGCTCCTGCGCGACCTTCCCTGGGTGGATTTGGTTCGCTACGACCCAAACGCCTACGCTGCCCCCAAAAACGGCGTCAAAGCCGCCAACCGCAAAACTGAAGATGGCCGCCACATTCTGTGGATCCATCTGCACGAGAGCCAGGACACCCATCTTGCCGTTCGGGTAGAGACCACCGGCTATACTCCCGAGCATCTAGAGCAGGCCGCTGCCGAGCTGCGGGAGCGCCTCGGTCGCCTCATTTAGCTTTTGCTCAACTGCTGGGCCACGAGTTGCACGATGGCCTGGGCCGCACCCGGTCTGCCCCCCAGCTGTTGCAATTCCCTCTGCATCTGCTGGCGTCGTTCGGGATCGGCCAACAGGGCCCGCACCTGTTCGGCTACCTGGGCTGGTCGCAAATGGCCTCGCAGCTCCGGCACCACCTCCCGTCCTGCCCAGATATTTGGCCAAGCCAGGTAACCCAACCACCGCAGGGCAATTGTGTTGATGAGGCGGGCTATCCAAGTGCCCAGGCCAGGCAAGCGGGCCAACAGGCCAGGGATCCCGTCCCAGGCGCGCATCGCCTCCAGCTTGTTGGTGGGGATCGCCACCACCATGGGCACCCCCAGATAGGCCAGTTCAGCGGTGTTGGCTCCAACTGTAGTCAGGCAGAGGTCGCAATTGGCTAGCACAGAATAGGCGGGGAAACGAGTCCACAGTTGTACCGTGGTGCCAAAGGGAGTGACGAAGTGGGATCCCAGGTTGGTTTGCTCCAGGGTGGCGGAGGTGCCGTAGATGACGGCCATATCGGGGTTGAGCCTGGGATGGGCGTAAGCCGCCAGCGACTGAGGGGTCTGGCCAGGAGCCACTGGGATCACGAAGCGGACGTTGGGCAACAACTGGCGCAGCTCATCGGCCACTGCCAGCACCAGCGGCACTCCCAGGGAGAGCTTGGCTGGCTTGGAGCCGGGGAGCAGCCCCACCTGGTAGTGGGTGCGGTTGCGGTCGCCAAGACGTTGCCAGCCACGCGGCAGCAAGGCTTCGTCGGCAGGGGGGGGTTCCACCCTTTCCGGTGCCGTTTGCCCCGATTCCGGCTCCTCGATGGGATCGGGGAGGGGCTGGAGGAGGGTGGAAAAGCCTGCCGTCGCTTCAGGAGCAGCGCTAGAAGCCGGCGGGGGGAGAAAGCGGCTGCTGAGCCAGCCGGGAAGAGGTATCCCCGGCAAGGAGACAGCACTGGCCACTCCATCGGCCATCAGATCCCCGACTACCTGCATCTTGGCAGCCCAGCGGTGGCCCAAGAGGCCTCCCCCGTCGTAGCGGCGTTTGATCTCCTCCGTCCGCACCGCAAAAACGTCTACCCAGGGTCGCCAGCGGGGCCGACGCTCCGCATACACCACCAGGCGGTAGCGCAGACGGCGGGCAATCCAGACCGCAAAAAACTGATCCCCTCCTAGAAACAGCACCACCCCCCGCTTGGCCCAGTCCCAGGCTTCTTCGGTCTGACCTGTGAGCAGAAAAGCTAGAAAAAAATCGGGATCCTGAACCCGATCGACCTGGATAAATTCCTCTGCTATCTTCACCTCTTGCCCAGAGGCGTGCGGACAAGGAGAGAGCACCAGGGAAAGACGCGCCTGGGGCAGTTGCTGGCGCAACTCTAGGACAACTGGCCGCACCCAGGTGAGCAGCTCGCCGGGGCCGTTGGAGAGGATGAGGATGTCGTAGGGAGGCTGGCCGCCGTTCACTGAGAGCCTCAGGGGGCAGAAACTTTGCCGCTATTGTAGGGGATCCCAACGGCTCCCAGCCCTTGCCCAGGGTTCAACTCCAAGGAGGGCCACCGTTTTTGTCCAGCTGACTTTGCAACCACCCTTGGATATCCCGCAAACTTTCTGGGGAAACCTCGTGGCCCATTTCGTACTCCCGATAGGTCAAGCGCAGGGGCAGCAAGGCAAAGTAGTCGCGGATCTGGCGGCCAAAAGCCACAGGCAAAACGGTATCGGCGGTGCCGTGAACCACGAGGACGCTCAAGTGTTGCATCCGGGCTGGCTCCACCGCCTCGGCTAGGATCTCCGGTGAAAGGCGACCGCTTATGGCCACTACGCCAGCCAGCTTCTCCGGCCGGGTTAGAGCCAGATATAGGCTCATGATCGCCCCCTGGCTAAACCCCAGCAAATAGACCCGGGCCGGATCCAGAGAAATGTCGGCCATCCCCTGGGGCAGAACCTGCTCCAGAAAGTGGCTGACCAGCTCCCGGCTGCGGCGGGCTTGCTCGGGATCCCCCACCAGCCCTTCCGGCGTCCAGGCCATTTCAAACCAGGCAAAGCCGCCCGCCCCCCAGGGAAGCGGCGCCCTTAGGCTAATCACCGCTAGGCGGGGATCCAAGTAAGGGGCCAACTGGAGGAGATCCCCCTCATGGCTGCCGATCCCGTGCAGCATCACCAACACAGGAGCAGATCCCGGCCCGGCCTGGCGGGGCGGTTGAAAGCGGTAGACAAGGGGCAGAGGGGAAGACAACGCGATCCTCAAAAATTGAGACCAGTACCGCCTAGGCCCAATCCCGAGGCTGGCGCAGCACTTCGTAGAGCTTGGCTTCCCAGCTATCGGGCGGCGGCTCGTAGCCGTATTCCCAGCGCACCAATGGCGGCAACGACATCAGGATCGACTCGGCACGACCTTGGGTCTGGAGACCAAAGACCGTGCCCCGGTCGTAGACGAGGTTAAACTCCACATAGCGCCCGCGCCGGTAGAGTTGGAACTGTCGCTCCCGTTCCCCCCATTCCATCCCCTGCCGCCGCTCCACAATCGGCACATAGGCAGGCAAGAACGCCTCGGCACAGGCTTGCACCAGCTCAAAGAGATGCTCCCAACTGCGGGATCCCACCCGCGCCTGGAGTGGCAGCGGCTCAGCCACAAGCTGTTCGGGATCCGCCTCTGCCTCACCCTCAGGGCGGTAGAGCAGCCCAGGCCGGTCGTCTTGATAGTCAAAGAAAATGCCGCCAACGCCGCGGGCCTCGCCCCGATGGGGCAAGAAGAAGTAGCGGTCGCACCAGATCTTGAAAGTTGGGTAGTAGACCGGATCCAGACGGTCGCAGGCCGCTTTGGCGGTGCGGTGAAAATGAGCCGCATCCTCCTCAAACAAGTAGTAGGGGGTGAGATCCATGCCGCCGCCAAACCACCAAACCGGCCCCGCCTCGAAATAGCGGTAGTTGAGGTGAACCGTCGGCACATAGGGGTTGCGGGGATGCAACACCATGGAGGTACCGGTGGCGTAAAAGGGATGCCCCGCTGCCTCGGGGCGATGTTTCAAAATCGAAGGGGGCAGCTGGGAGCCAAATACCTCGGAAAAATTGACCCCTCCTTGCTCGAACACGCCTCCTTGCTGGATGACCCGCGAGCGACCGCCCCCCCCTCCAGGGCGTTCCCAGCTGTCTTCCCGAAACTTGGCTTTGCCATCCAGAGCTTCCAGACGAGCACAGATCTCGTCCTGGAGATGCCGCATAAACTGGCTTACCCGTTGACGAGCATCCGTTGGTGGTGCTGTCGGGCTTGCGGTTAGCATCGTAGTCTTCCCAATCTCTCGAAATAAACGAACTAAGGCTTTTGCCTGCAGCAGACCTGAGTCTCAAGCCCCCAGGCGCGGAGAACCCTTTTGGCATCTAGGCCATCTCTAGATTTTAAGTGGGAACGACCTCGTGGGGGCGAAGCCTTGCCCACTTGTTCCGCTCCTCGCGAAAGCTCTGGCAGGCCACCACGTCCCACTCCATCTCAGTGCCGCCGTTGCGGATGTTGACGTTGATCTGGGGCCCTTGCGGCTCAAAATCTGGCGTCAGGGTGAGGTGGGGCTGTTGGTGCTGCGCTTCCACGGCGTGATAGGTGGTGCAGCGGTCCACGTAGTAGCAGTGAATACAAATGCACATGGCTGCTGACTACCAGAAAGCGTCTGCGATCTCGACGATAGCATCCTGTCTTCGGAGAGACGAAGGATCCGGCTTGCTCAGCCGATTCTTGAGACATTTCTTAGGAAAGAGATGTGTCTCCCCTTCTCTCGTCTAAAATCTCAAGATACTCATATCCACCCGTGAGGCTAAGGCTTGGTTCCCGGTCAGGATCAAGCCAGCCAGGCTATCCCGAGGAATTGCCATGAACACCCACACCCGCTACCGCTTTATCTGTACCCTCTCCTTTGGGGATATCTACGGCCAGATCGTTGTTTGGCTAATCGTGATTTTTGCTGGCCTGGGCGCCGCCCTCTCTCTGATGAATAGCCCTCTCTACGCCTTCCTCACCATCGCGTTGATCTTGGTCATCTCCCTGCCTTTTCTGCTCTTTGCCTTCGTGACAACATTGCTCAACCACATCGAGTTTGTGGCTGTTCCTCCTGAGGAAGAAGAGGAAGAGCGCGCTGTGGCAGCCAAGTCGCCAGTGGCTGTCAGGTAACAGCCAGTTGGATCCTCTCCTGCTGGCCCACGGATGCTAGGGGTTGGCAAGCCGCCTTGCTGGCCGGCGGGTCTTGGTTCTCAATGCTTGTTTAATTTTTGCTACAGTTTGTTGCAGCCAGCCCTCCAAGCCCTGGCCCCCAAGGTCTGTCTCGGTGCCGATGGGTGGGCCGACCAAAAGAAAAGGCGAGCCGGCGGGGTTTAGGTCGAGAGAGGGCTGCCAGCCAGTTTGGGAAAGCAGGTGTTTGGTGGTGATGAAGGCGATGGGAAATGACTTGGCCCAGCTCGACTACTGGGTGTACCGGCTGGCGCGGCTGCTCCTGCCTGCTGCACTGGATTCTGGCGTCAGCGACTGGGATCCCCTAGGCTAGGTAACCTGTCTCCCGTTGCCTCCCCTATGCGGATCCCTTACTGGTGGCCACAGCTCGGTTTTCAGGTCTGGCTGATCTTTATCGGTCGGCTGATTTCCCAAACCGGAACCGGTTTTACTCTGTTCTACACTACCCTCTTTTTCGTCAATCAGGTAGGGCTGACGGCCACTCAGGTAGGTTTGGGTCTGGGCATGATGGCCTTTGCTGGCGTGTTTGGCCGCCTCCTCGGGGGATCCATGGCAGACGGAGCTTGGGGCCGCCGCTCCACTTTGATCCTCTCGCTGGCCATTTCCGCTCTGGGCTCCTTTGGCTTTGCCCTTTCCCATGGCTTCTGGAGCTTTGCCCTGGCCAACCTGGCGGCAGGGTTCGGGCAGGGCCTCTATTGGCCGCCGGTGGAGGCAGTGGTAGCGGATCTAACCACGCGCGAGCAGCGCAACGAAGCCTATGCCCTAAACCGCCTGGGGGATAACTTGGGCCTGAGCCTTGGCGCCGCCATGGCCAGCGTCCTGGTAGCTCTGACGAAGAACTACCGCCTCCTGTTTGTTATCGACGGCCTCACGTACTTGGCCTTTCTAGCCCTACTCTGGCTTTGCGTTCAGGAAACTCGAGTAGCTCAGCCGGCGGCAGAGCCTCTGTTGGCAGGCTGGAAAGTTGCCCTGCGGGATCGCCCCCTATGGGTGTTTGCCCTGGCCAACATTTTCTTCACCACCTACATTGCCCAACTCAGCAGCAGCTTGCCCCTTTACTTGCGCAAGGGAGCTGGGATCCCTGAGGTGCAGATTGGCCCGTTGTTTGCCCTGCACGGAGCCATCGTTGCCCTGCTGCAGATACCGGTGGCCCGCTGGCTGAACCGCCTCACCCGCATCCAGGGTTTACAGGGATCCGCCCTGATGTGGGGCCTGGGATTTGGGTTGGTTTGGCTCAGCGGCCCAGCAGCACAGTTGGGAGCGATGCCGGCTATAGGGATGGCGGCCTTGGCCTTGGCGGTGCTCTCCTTGGCCTTGGCGAGCTACAACCCCTCAGCTTCGGCGCTGGTGGCAGATTTGGCCCCAGAGCATCTGCGGGGGGTTTATCTATCGATCAACTCCCTCTGCTGGGCAGCAGGCTTTGCCGTTGGGCCGCTCATTGGGGGAGTGGCTCTGGATCTGCCACCTCCTTGGGCGGGTGGGCTGTGGCTCTTTTGGGTGGCCAGCGTCGGCCTGGTTTGGGGCATCCTTAGCTTTTTGGACAGCATCCTACCCCGCAGAGTCAATGCGGCAACGGTCTTTCCGCCAAAAGCGGCTGTTCCCCTGCACAACGCAGAGCCCTGAGGCTGGATCCCGGTCGGTTTGTTAAGCTGATGTTACCTTCAACCCTCGAAGCATGCGTCGCATTTGCATCCTTGGGGGCGGCTTTGGCGGGCTGTATACAGCCCTGGAGCTCATCCGCCGGCCTTGGCCGGAGCCGCCGCAGATTACCCTGGTGGATCGTCAGGAGCGCTTTGTTTTTGCTCCTTTGCTCTACGAGTTGCTCACCGGCGAGATGGAGGAGTGGGAGGTGGCCCCCCGTTTCCAGGATCTGCTGCCGGAAGGGGTAGCGTTTCGCCGCGGCGCGGTGCAGTCGGTTGACCTCCAAGAGCACCGCGTCTTCCTGGCAGAGGGGCAGACCTTGGAGTACGACGCCCTGGTGCTGGCGCTGGGAGGGGAAACTCCCCTGCAGGGCGTGCCGGGAGCAGCGGAGTTTGCCTTTCCCTTCCGCACCCTAGCCGATGCCCAACGGCTGCGGGCCCACTTGCAGGCCCTAGAAGCGCGGGATCCGGCTCAGGCCATTTACCTAGCTATTGTGGGGGCAGGGGCCAGCGGCGTAGAGCTAGCCTGCAAATTGGCTGACCGGCTGGGATCGCGCGGCCAGATCCGTCTTATTGAGGTGGGATCCCAGATTTTGCCGGGGTTTGCTCCCTCAAGCCGGAAGGCAGCCCAGGCGGCGCTGGCCCAACGGCGGGTGCAGGTGGAGCTGCAGACCAAGGTACTTGGGATCGAGGCTACGGGAGAAAACGGCGCTCCTCCCTTTCGTCTGCAGCGGCAGCGCCTGGCAACTCAGGAGATGGCTGTTGACTTGGTCGATGCTGTGCTTTGGACAGTCGGCACCCAACCAGCGGCGGCCATTGCTAACTTGGATTTGCCCAAAAACGAGCGGGGCCGCCTGCAGGTTCTGCCCACTCTCCAAACGCCCACCTTTCCCGAAGTATTTGCCCTGGGCGACGGAGCAGCGGTGGTGGATGCCACAGGACAGCCCGTACCTGCAACTGCCCAGGCAGCTTTCCAAGAAGCGGGCTACTGCGCTTGGAACCTGTGGGCTCTGCTCACCCAGGAGCGGCCGCTGCTGCCGTTTCGCTACTTTTCGCTGGGGGAGATGCTCAGCCTAGGGGCGGATACGGCAGTAGTCTCGGCCTTGGGCGGCCTTACCCTAACCGGCCCCCTGGGCTACCTAGCGCGGCGAGTTGCCTACCTCTTCCGCCTGCCCACTCTAGAGCACCAGCTCAGGGTGGGGTGGAGCTGGATGACCCGCCCGCTGTGGCAGGCGCTAGGATCCCTGGAGCTGACGGGAGCGCTCGTAGGCCGCCCGCACCGCCTGCATTAGGGCCCCTCGCACCCCTGCCTGTTCCAGGACTTGGAGGCCGGCAATGGTGGTGCCGCCGGGGCTAGTGACCTGGTCTTTGAGCAGGGCGGGGTGCAGCTGCTCCTGCTGCAGGAGGGCAGCAGTGCCTGCCAGGGTCTGCACCGCCAGTTGGGTGGCGATGGGGCGCGGTAGGCCCACTCCTACGCCGCCGTCGATGAGCGCTTCCAGGATCACTGCCAAATACCCTGGCCCCGATCCTGACAGGGCGGTTACCGCATCCATCTGGCTCTCCGGCACCGTCACCACCTGGCCTACAGCCCGAAACAACCTTTCCACCAGATCCCTTTGCTGAGGCGTCACCCCTGGCCCGTAGCAGATAGCCGTGATCCCTGCCCCCACCAGTGCCGGTGTGTTGGGCATGGTGCGCACCACCTTTTGCCGGGGAAAAGCCTGCTGCAACTGCTGCAAAGGGATCCCGGCCATAATAGAAATGACCAACTCTGTGGCCGCCGGCTGCCCTATCTCTGCCACTACCTGCGGAAAGACCTGGGGCTTGACGGCCAAAAATAAAATCTCGGCCTCCCCCGCCTCCGAGGGATCGGCCAATAGACGAATGCCAAGCTCTTGCTGGAGAGCGGTGGCCCTGTCCTTATCGACCTCCCGCAGCGCCATCTGCTTTGGAGAATAAACCCCTGCCGCCACCCAGCGGCGCAGCAGGGCAGATCCCATAGCTCCGCCCCCAATGACACTCAGCAGCGGTTGCTCCATCGCAGCTACTGCTGGCCTACCGCCTGCAGGTGCTCATAGCCGCTGGGCCAGAGAGGGGTAGGGCCTTGCAAAGGGCGCTGCAGCGGCTGCATAACTTGGCTACTGGGGGTGGAGATGGTGACGGTGCTGGGGGTGAATAAAAAAATATTCTCCCCAATACGCTCCTGATGGCCGTCAATGGCGTAGGTGCCGCCGGCAACAAAGTCCACCGAACGCTGCGCCTCGGCGGGATCCATCAGGCTTAAGTTCATGATCACCGTTTTGCGCTCGCGCAGGTATTGGATAACCTGGGCCATTTCATCAAAGCTGCGCGGCTCCAGCACCACTACTTCATTGGTCGGCTGGCTGACGCCAGGCAATCCAATCACCTTGCTCCCCATACCACCCCCTCCTGAGCGCTCCCGAGGAGGCTGACTGCGCCGATGGCCACGCGACTCTTCCCGATGGACAGGCCCTTCGCCAGCTTCTACTGAGCGCTGCCGCCGTCCCCGCCAGGGGTGCTCTACCTCCTCCTCACTAGAGGTGGCCGATGCAGAACGGTGTCTTTCGTAGAGAAGTTGGTAGTCGTCCTGCCCCTCCATCTCCGATTCAGAGTACTCCTCCAGGTTATCCGCGGGATCATTTAAGCCCACAAAGTCCTTTACCCTGCTCCAGATTCCACTGACATTCATCCCTTGCATCCTCACTACCTACCCTACATCTACAGCAAGCTCGGCGTTTAGACCCGCGATCTTGGGCAGAGGCCCAAGCTAGGAAACGTCCTTCATATTCTCTTTCAAGAGACTGAGGAGGCCTTTGGGCAAGAAGCTGCCAACGCCAGCCAAGTAACGCAGGCCTCCCCCTCCAAAGAGCCCTGCAGAGCAATCCTGGAGGGGCACAGCTTCAGAAAAATTTAATCACAACTCAAGAGCTTCATAAAGTTTGCATCTACCGACGCTCGGCATTGGCAAACAGAGCGCGTCCCAGGCGAATCAAGTTGGAGCCTGCCGCCACTGCCAGCAGGTAGTCGTCAGACATCCCCATCGAGAGGGTGCGTAGCTGCAGGCGCTCGTAGCCGCTTTGCCGAATGGACTCAGCAAGCTCAGCTAGTTTACGAAACAGTTCCAAGGCGGCCTCTGAGCTAAGGCCGAGCGGCAGAATGGTCATCAGGCCCACAATTTCCACCTGCAGCAGCTGGTTGAGCTGAGGCAGGCTCTGCAGCAGGTCGGGGACAAGCCAGCCGAATTTGTTGGGATCCGGTGCCAATTTCACTTGCAGGCAAAGCTTGGGGGTGAGGTGGAGCTCCCCCGCTTTTTGGTCAATCAGCTTGGCCAGGCGCAGGCTGTCGACGCTGTCAATCCAGGCAAATTGCTTGAGGGCTGGCTTTACTTTATTGGTCTGGAGGTGTCCAATCAGGTGCCAGACAATGTCGGTCAAATCCTGCAGCTGCGCCTGTTTGACGGCTGCCTCTTGCACCCGACTCTCCCCAAAGTGGCGGATTCCAGCTCGATAGGCGGCGCGGATGTGGTTGACGCTGTAGCCCTTGCTCACCGCCATGATCTCCACCTGCTCTGGGATCTGGGCTCGGACAGCCTGAATGCGGCTGTGGATGAGCTCCTCGTCAACTAGGGGCAGCGGCAAAGAAGGCGAGGACATGGCTGGGGGCATCTAGGAAGCTGGCAACACCGAGAGTCCAGTCTTTAGGGGAGCTTAACCCAAAGCGGCGGCTAGGATCTGATAGGCCAGCTTGGCGACGGTAAAAGCGCTGCGGCGATCGGTTTCCCGCTCCCCGGTAACGGCCAGCTCCACCACGTCGGCGCCAACAATCTGCCGCTGCTGCCCCAGCGCTCGGATCAGCTCCACGGTTTCCCACCAGCTCAGCCCACCGGGCTCAGGGGTGCCGGTGGCCGGCACGACCGCGGGATCGAGGCCGTCTACATCCACCGTCAGGTAAACCTGGGCTCCCAGCGTGGCAATCACCTCCGGGATCCACTCCTGAGCTGGCTTGCTGTGCAAGCTGTGGGCAAAGAAGGTGTGCAGGCGGTACTTGCGGATGGCCTGGCGGTCTTCGGCGCAGATAGAGCGGATCCCCACCTGGGTAAGGCGGCTGCCCACTTGCTCGACTACCCGGGCCATGGCCGAGGCGTGGGAGTAGCGGGATCCCTCGTAGCTATCTCTAAGGTCGCAGTGGGCGTCGATCTGCAGCACATGCAGCTCGGGGTAATGCACCAAGTGGGCGGCAATTAGGGGGCCAGTGATGGAGTGCTCGCCGCCAATGGAGAGCAAAAACCGCCCTGGCCTAACCCACTCGGCAGCGCGGCGCTGAATTTCGGCCATGGCCAGCTCGTGGGTATCCAGCCCCTCGAACTCTACCGGCGGCGCCGTCCAGTAGCGGGAGATCTCTTCGCGGCAGTCGGGGCGGAGGGCCGGCTGGCAGTCCCTCACCTCGTCGTAGATCTCCACGTAGGCCGAAGCCTCCAGGAGCGCTTGGGGGCCCTTGGCGGTGCCTTTTCCGTAGGAGGTGGTGGCCTCGTAGGGGACAGGCAAGAGAATGGCGTGGGCTACCTCTGGATCCGACTCGGTCAGGCCCAGAAAAGGCAGGGGGGAGCGATACATAGCAAAAGTACAAGAAGGGATTCCTATTGTATTGAAGGGAAAGATCCCTTGTGAGATGGAGGCAAAACCCCTACACTGGTATTGCCGCGGCTAAACAGCGGCCCCTTGGCTTTCCCTCTCCATTCTGTCTCGTTGAATAAGCTGACCTGACACTTCTATGACCCCTGCCTCTCAAGCTGCTCTTTTTGACGCTCTTGCCCAGCGCCGTGCCCTCAAGATCATCAGCGGCCTGCAGAACTTTGACCTGGAGTCCGTGCTAAAAATTGCCCGTGCTGCCCAGCAGGGAGGGGCCACCTGGGTAGATATTGCTGCCAGTCCCGAGTTGGTGCAGGTGGTGCGGGCTCAAGTAGATCTGCCCATCTGCGTGTCGGCAGTGAATCCGCAGCAGTTGGCTGTTGCGGTGCAAGCAGGGGCTGACATGGCCGAAATTGGCAACTACGACAGCTTTTACCCCTCAGGCCGCGTCTTCTCCGCAGAAGAGGTTTTGGAGCTCACTCGCCAAACCCGCTCCCTCCTGCCGCGCACCCTCCTATCGGTAACCGTTCCCCACACGCTGCCTTTGGATCAGCAGGCGGAGCTGGCGGAGAAACTGGAAGACCTGGGGGCTGACTTCATCCAAACCGAGGGCAGCACCAGCGCTGAGCCGCGCCATAGCGGATCCCTGGGCCTCATTGAGAAAGCTGCCCCCACCCTAGCTGCCACCTATGAGATTAGCCGAGTAGTTTCCGTGCCGGTCATCTGCGCCTCCGGCCTCTCGACGGTAACGGTGCCCCTAGCCATCGCTGCTGGGGCCTCGGCGGTGGGGGTGGGCAAAGCTGTCAGCCGCCTCCAGGACGAGGTAGCCATGGTGGCCCAGGTGCGGGCGCTCAAGGAGGCTCTGGCTGGCGCGCGGGTGCCGGCGCTGGTTTGACATTGGCTGGGAAAGTCTTTTTCTTGGGGTGGCCATCGCCACCTCTTAATTTTGGGACAATCTAAGGGCAGGCTAGAAAGGCAGCTTCTGGAAGAGCTCGGCAAGCGGCAACTGGAAGCCAGGGATCACCTCTTCCCCCTCGAGGGTATCTGCGGACTTTAGCAGGCGATCTGGCTCGTGAGCAGAGCGATAGACCAACACGTAGCGCTGAGTTGGGCTGATGACCCAGACCAAGCGGGCACCGTTCTCGAAATAGTCGGCAATTTTCCCCTCGATTTCCTCTACGGTGTTGCTAGGAGATAGCACTTCAACGGCCAGATCCGGAGCCCCTTCCAAAAAGCCAGTGGGCAGCTCGGCCATCCCTTGTAAGCGTTCCCTGGCAAAGAAGGAAATATCGGGCGATCGCAGATTTCCACTCCTCATCCTGAAAGCGGTGCTGGAATCGAACAGGGCGCCTAGCTTCTTGGCCTTGACAACTGCAAAAAGAGCTGAACTTAGAGTGATAGTAAGATTTCCATGCAGTGCCCCTGCACTTCCCATGTCTACCAGTTTTCCATTGACAACCTCATAGCGGTGCCCATCTTTAGGCAGCGCCATGAGTTCCTCATCAGCCCAAATCTTTTTTTCCTGTTGGACTTCTTTTTTGGCTTCGGTTACTGCGGCCATCGAAAGACTCCTTGGGAGTGATCACTCTGGGCAACGATGTTGAATAGCCTTCCCCAGATGCCGATATGAATCTGGCCTGAAATGGCTCCGCCCTAAATTGCAAGCCCATGTTCTCAATCCTGGGGAGGAATACAGGCCGGTCAAAGCTTGACGAAATTGTAGGGAGCAGTGAAATTGTTGTAGCGGATGCGCAGCCGTCCCTGAAAAGCTTGATCCAGCTCCTCCACTTTTTGGGCAAAAGCCGGCTCATCTTCCCAGTTAATGAGAAAAGCGCTGTTGTAGGCCATGTTCTCGGTAAGCAGCTTTCCTTCCACACAATCGCTGGCAAGGGGAGCAAGGGCAGCCGTGAAGGTGTGGGCAATATGCTGGCGTCGCTGCTCCAAAAGTTGCTCCAAAGCCCGTCCCATTTCCACGACGGCCTCCAGCCCCAGCGGAGTGCCAGCCAGCTCGTCGCGGCGGGCTTTCAGGGCGGGGTTTTCTTCTAACCCCAACTGGAGCTCTCGCTCGGGATCCCAGAAGACTTTTACCCCCACCTCCCGCTTGCCCTCTAGGCGCTGCAGCAAGGCCAAGAGCTCGGCCAGGCGTGGCTTGACCAGATCCTGCTCCACCTGATCCCAACTGCTCACTACTAGGCCAAACTGCAGTGGCAGTAGGGTGCGATGGCCCTCATTCATGACGCTTTCCAAAACGGCCTCATGAGCCAGCAGGTTGGCCCGGCTAGCCAGGTAACGCTCCTGGCAGGTTTGGGAATAGAGGAAGGCCAGGGATCCGAGCACGTGAACCCGCACCGGCTGCTTGTTCAAGCCGACTACATTCAGGTGGCGCGGGCCAGGGGCAGCGACGATCCCGTAGAGGTAGAGGGCGCTAGCGGGGTTGGGACTTGCCGTTGCCATGGCTGCGAGCATCTCCAATGAGCCAGGTAAGGTTGGACTCCTCCGTGTCGATGGCATTGCCATCGGAGGAAATGCAGTAGCGGCCCATCACCATCTGGTGGCGCAGGGTTACCCCTGCAGCAATTTGGGTGTAGTTGAAGATGAGGCTGGCATCCAGCGTACACCCCTCGTTTAAGACACAGCCGTAGCCAATGGCCGTGGGGCCGATGAGCTTTACCCCGTCTGCCAGGTAGGTGCTGGCCCCGATGTAGACTGGCGGCTCGATGTGGATGCGATCCCAGTTGGCACGGATGTTGATCCCTGTCCAGACGCCGGGCCGAATCTGGATCCCCGGTACCTTGACGCCCTTGATCTCCCCGCGCAGCACCTTTTGCACAGCCAGCCAGTAATCGTGGGTACGGCCAATGTCCACCCATTGGAAGTCAGCCTTGACGCCGTAGAAGGGAGCGCCGACTTTAACCAAAGTAGGGAAGAGATCGCCGCCAATGTCGTAGGGACGGCCAGGAGGAATATAGTCAAACACCTCCGGCTCAAAGACATAGATGCCTGTGTTGATGGTGTTGCTAAGGGCCTCTTCTCGCCTTGGCTTTTCCTGGAAAGCCGTAACCCGACCCGTTTCATCAGTAACCACCACCCCATAGCTGGAGACCTGGCTGGGATCCACCTCCCGCAGCACTACCGTGGCCAGCGCCCCCTTAGACTTGTGGAAGTTGACCACCTCGGTCAGGTTGAGGTCAATCAAGGCATCGCCGCAGAGCACCACGAAGGTGCTGTCGAAAAAGCCGGAGAAATCCTGGATCTTGCGCATACCGCCAGCAGATCCCAGGGGCTCGGCCACCGGCTGGCCGTTCTCAAAATGGCCCTCGAAGGAAAAGCCAATGTGTACTCCCCACTGCTGGCCATCCCGGAAGTAGTCCTCAATTTGGTGGGCGAGGTGGCTAGTGTTGATCATGATCTGGTCAAAGCCATGTTCCCGCAGCAGCTCCACCAAAAACTCCATGACAGGCTTGTGCAAAATGGGAATCATCGGCTTCGGCATCATGTAGGTAATGGGCCGTACCCGCGTTCCCTTGCCGGCTGCCAGGATCATGGCTTTCATGCCTTTGTCCCTCCTCTGGGTTCCCGTGTTCTGACTTTACTACCCCAGGATTGGCTTTCTAGGTGAGAGGCGAGACTAGCCCTCTAGCTCCTATTCTCACAATGAGACGGCGCTCCAGCTCAAGGTTGTCAGCTCTGCCGAGCAGCCCCACTGTAGCCGCCCAGATCTTCAAAGTTAGTTGGGCAAAGGTCTACTGCTAGCTCAATCAGGAAAACACTTGGCTGCCCTGCCGCAAAAAAGGTTAACGCTGCAGAACCTTGAGACCTTGCCAGGCCAGGAACAGAAGGGATCTGAAAAACAAACCCCCCAAAAGGGGGATCTCAGCTTCTAGAGAGGCTACTGAGGGGCAGCGGCTAGAGCTTTAGAAGACTTCCTCTCTGGTTTCTCCGCTGCAACTTTTGCTAAGAGAGAACGCAAGCTGGGAAAAAGAAAGTGATTTTCTTCAACGTACTGGGCACCAAATAGTCCTTTCTCTGCCCAAAAGAAGCGGTCAACGGTATGTTCATTTCGTCGAACCAAGATAAGCGCTGGCGGCTGAATAGAGTTTTCCTGAATGTACCTTCGAGCCGCAGTAACAGACTTTTCTTCACCACTGTCTAGCTTATATTGAGGAACAAGATCTAAAATTTTGCGCCCTTCCAAGCGGCGGCGGCTCTTACGCTTTCTTTTCCTGACCAATGTAAGCCTCCCACAGAAGGATTACGAAACAGTCGCAAAGAATATATCAAGATTGCTTAAGAAAATCAATAGTCCTCGCCGTTTTTTGTCGCCATCTTTTGCAGAGGCAAAAAGCTTGCACTAAGAAGTCCTGTACAGCAACCTACCTCCATTACTGCCCGAGAGCCCTAAAATGCAAAGAACAACCCCAGCAGAGCAAATAGCCAAGCCCCACTATGGGCAACTCCCCAGCTTAGAAGGGGAGCAGCTGATTGTAGACCGGCAAACCTAGCTTCGCCGAAAGGAGCAATCCTTGGCGGATTTCCTCACGATTCTACAACCAATCCCCCACTTTATACAAGATACTAGATACAAGATACTAGTCCAGGTCTCCTGCCTTGCGCTAAACCCTTAGTGCAGAGACCAAACCTCCTGCTACCCTGTCTCCAGGCAGGACTGTGCCAGTAGGGTTTCGGGCTGTCTTTAGTTACTAAGGAATTTTGGCCATGAGGAAATTGACGTTTCTAGTGGGTTTGGGACTCGGCTTTGGTGCCCTGACCGTTTGGGCCCAGGGATCCAAGGGCTCTACCCCGATCCCCAGTCCTACTGCAACAGCTACCCCGGCTAGAGGAGCGGCTCCCAGCCCGCAGGTTTCTCCCTCTTTGACTGCAGCTCAGGTCACCGACGCGCAGGTGGAGCAGTTGGCGCGCATTTTGTTGGAGCTGGATCCTCTAATTCGCGAGGCTAGCGCCCAGCTGCGAGAAACCCAAAGCGAAGCTGAGTATGAGAAGATTATGCAGCGTACTGAGGCCCAGGCCAGCCGCATTGTCGAGAAGCAGGGGCTGACGGTGGCCAAATACCGTGAGCTGATGACCTTGGCCAACGAGGATCCCACCCTAAATCAGCGAGTGCGGGTGCGCCTGCAAGAGCTCCTCCAACAAAGATCCTCAGCTTCCCCCCAAGCAGCTACACCAACCCCTACACCTTAAGCTGACATGACCCCTCCGCCTGAAAAGCCTAACTTGGGATCCCTGCGAGCTGCGTTGAACCTTGCCCTGTTTTTCTTTTTGTTGGCGCTGGTTTCCTACTTAAGCCTTAACTTCCTCCTGGCTTTGGTGAGCAAGCTCAGCTAGCAGACTCTCCAAGAGCCTTTTGTCTTGGGCACTGGGAAAGATACACTGGATTTACAAGGCTTAACACCTTTTCTCAGTGACTGTCCATGAGCCCCCCTTTTTGGTTTGCCAGTTCAGGGGGATCCGCCATGCCCTATCTGGAATCTCCCCCTAGGCTGACTTTGCCCCGCCAAGAGGCGGGCTGGAGGCGCTGGTTGCGCTACCTGTATTTGCGCCTGCTGCGGATGCAATCTTCTCCCGAAGAAATTGCCCGGGGCCTGGCGGCAGGGGTCTTTGCCGGTTGTTTTCCCATCTTCGGCTTCCAAACCCTAGCTGCCCTGCTGCTGGCAGTTCCCCTGCGGGGCAACAAGCTGGTAGCAGCTGCAGGAACCTGGGTGAGCAACCCTCTTACCTATGTGCCCATCTATGCGTTTAACTACCGGGTTGGGCAATGGCTACTGAGATCCACGACGGCCTTTGCCCCTGCGGAACTGGCGGCACCCCAAAACTGGATGCAGTGGGGCCTGGAGGTGTCGGGCACGCTTTTTGTTGGCTGCGCCTTTGTTGGGTTTTGGGGAGCTTTGGCCAGCTATTTTCTTGGGCTGTGGCTGGTACGCCGGATCCGCCAGCGGCGGAGAATAAGCCGATGGGGGCAGAGTCTGTGAGGGGCTAGAAGGCGGCCAATGCTAAGTCAGGCAGAGATCCCTGCCTGTCCCAGCCTAGGAATTGAGGGAGTGTTAGAGAAGGGAAGGGTTTGACGATGGAAGATATGCGGTCGCTGTTAACCAACCTGGGCCGCCGCTCTCAGCGCTGGAGGCAACAGTTGGGATCTGCCCTCCAGACAGGCATGAGCCAGCTTGCCCAAGCTGCACAGCCAATTGTATTGCTCTCGCCGCGGGAGCTGGAGAAGATGCGGCGGGCCTGCCGCCTGGCGGCGGATTTGCTCAAGCACCTGGAGCCGATGGTGCAGCCGGGAGTAACCACGCAAGAGCTCAACGACGAGGCCGAGCGCTGGACGCGGGCCCAGGGTGCTAGAAGCGCCCCACTGGGCTACCACGGCTTTCCCAAGTCCATCTGCACCAGTGTCAACCACGTTGTCTGCCACGGCATTCCTAGCCCCAAGCAAATCCTGCGCGAAGGGGACATTATTAATATCGACGTCACTCCCGTTTTGGATGGCTACCACGGCGATGCCTCCAAAACCTTCTTTGTGGGCAAGCCCTCCGAGCGAGCCCGGCGCCTGGTGGAAGTGGCCGAAGAATGCCTGCGGCGGGGCATTGCTGCGGTAAGACCCGGGGGCCGCGTGGGGGACATTGGAGCAGCCATCCAGGAGTACGCCGAGTCCCAGGGCTACAGCGTGGTGCGGGACTTTGTCGGCCACGGGGTGGGACGGCAGTTCCACACCGCCCCCCAGATCCCTCACTACGGCGAGCGAGGAAAGGGGGAAAAGCTCCGCCCGGGCATGGTGTTTACCATTGAGCCAATGATCAACGAGGGCACTTGGGAGGTGAGGGTGCTCTCCGACGGGTGGACAGTGGTGACGGCAGACGGCAAGCTTTCTGCCCAGTTTGAGCATACTGTTGCTGTCACTGAAACCGGCGTGGAGATCCTGACGTTGCCTTCCTCCAGTTAGGCTCCCTATGAGTGCGGATCCCCGCCTGCGCCTCTCCTCTGAGAATCTGGTGCTGCTGTTGGCAGCAGCCGTCGGCCTGGGCACGGGCCTAGGGGTGGTTGGGTTTCGCTATTTGATTGGCTGGTGTCGCCATCTCTTCCAAGAGCTTCTGCTCGGCAACCTTGCCAAGGCTGTCCAACCCTATGGCCTGGAGCAGTTGGGATTCTGGGTCCCGGCTTTGGCACCGCTCTTGGGAGGCCTCTTGATTGGCGTGCTGAAGGTGGCCCTGCCTCTTCCCAACTTCAGCCTCTCCAGCTTGGTAAGTCCTAGCCGAGCCTTCCTCCCTCGGCCAAGCTGGATCCCTCTTAAGCTCGTGGCCGCTGCCATCTCCTTGGGGGCGGGAGCCTCTCTGGGTCCGGAGGCTCCTAGTGTGGAAAGCGGCGCCCTGCTGGGATCCCTGGTAGGGCAGAACCTCCGTCTTGCGCGGGAGCGGGTGCAGCTATTGATGGCTGCCGGGGCGGCAGCGGGCTTGGCGGCGGGGTTTAACGCACCGATTGCAGGGGTGTTCTTGGCTTTGGAGCTGGCCCTGGCCCGCTCTTTTACCACCTCTGCGGTCAGCGTGGTGGTCCTGGCGGCAGTGGTCTCCGCTCTAATTGCTCAAGTGGGGCTAGGGGCGCAGCCGGCCTTCCTGCTGCCAACCATTACGCAGCCGGCTTTTGTCTTGCCTGCCTACGAGCTTCACAGTCTGCTGGAGGTGCCGCTTTATTTGGGCTTGGGCTTTTTGGCCAGCTTGGTCTCCCTGGCCTTTAGCTATGCCCTGGAGGGGGGCAAGCAGCTATTTAGCCGCATGGCGGCCTGGCCAACCTGGAGCAAGCCCATTCTGGGCGGTGCCATCCTCGGCGGTGTTGGCCTCTGGATCCCGTTAGCGCTGGGGGTGGGCTACGAGACCATTGAGTCGATCTTGCAAGGAGTGCCCTTTTCCCTTGGCCAGTTGGGCTTGCTGTTGCTGGGCAAGGTATTCCTCAGCGCGGTGAGCTTGGGCAGCGGCTTTGTCGGGGGCACCTTTGCCCCGGCCCTGTTCCTGGGGGCGGTGTTGGGGGCAGGCTATGGCCAGGTGGTGGGACGGGTCTTGCCTGCTTTTGCCCTCTCTCCCCCTGCCGCCTATGCCATGGTGGGCATGGGGGCGGTACTGGCAGCCAGCGTGCGGGCTCCCCTGACGGCAATTCTGCTGCTGTTTGAGATGACGCGGGACTACCACATTGCCCTGCCGGTGATGGCGGCGGTGGGCTTGAGCATTTGGCTAACGGAGCATTTGCACCCGCCAGTTGTTTACCCTTCCGCCCGCCGCAGGCAGGAGCCCAAGGGCCTAACAGTTCAAGAGGTCATGGTGCCTCCTTCTCTGCTGCTGCAACAGGATACGCCTCTGCGAGAGGCCCTGGAGCGTTTGCTGCAGCAAAAGTGCCACAGCGCTTTGGTGGTGGACAGGCAAGATCGGCTGCGGGGCATCCTCACCCTGGAAGACCTCGAGCGGGCCTTAGCCCATAGGGGAGCCGGGGAAGTGGCCGAACTGACGGTAGAGCAGGTCAGCCAGTCGCCTGTGCTCACCACTTTCCCCGACGAGGCGGTGGCGGTGGCTGCCGAGCCGATGTACGAGTACGATCTGCGCCAGTTGCCGGTAGTCTCGCGGGAGGATCCGGAGCATGTGGTTGGCCTCCTGGATCGGGAGCGGGTGTTGCTCTCCCAAGAGATTGAATCTGTGCGGCAAGTCCTCGAGCCGGAAGTTCCTGCCTCAGAGGGGAGCGAAAACGGGATCCCTTCTTCCCCTAGGCCGGCAGAGTAGGGATCAGCGCTGCCGCAGCAGGGCGGAGGGGCATTCGTGGTGCAGGGGGCAGCGACCGCAGTCGGGCAGGCGCGCCTTACAGAGGCGTTTGCCCAGCCGGATGAGGTTGACGTGTAGGGAATAAGCCTTGCCTGTCGGGATCCGCGGCAACAGTTGGGCAAAGGTGTCGTCGGGATGTCTGGCCCGCACCAAGCCAAGACGGTTGGCCACCCGATGCACATGGGTATCCACCGGGCAGAGATCCCGGCCCAGGCCAAACAACAGCACACAGGCGGCTGTCTTCAGTCCCACCCCCTTCAGGGAGAGGAGATAGGCCAGAGCGTCCGCGTCGTCGAGATCCCGCAAAAAGTCGAGGCTCAGGGATCCCTGGCGCTGGACAATGGCAGCCAGAATCTCCCGAATGCGGGCTGCTTTGAGTTGGGCCAGGCCGCCAGGACGGATCACCTGGGCCACCTCGGCCGGGTCGGCAGCCAAGACAGCTTCCCAGGAGGGAAAAGCGGCTTTGAGGGCGCGAAAGGCGCGGCTGCTGTTGTGGTCGGTGGTGTTTTGGGAGAGGATTGTGCCCACCAATTCGTCCAAGAGGTCGGGATAGAGAGGCAGGCCGTCGGGGCTGCAAGGACGTTGGGGGACGCCAAAGCACTGTTCCAGGCGCGCCAACAGCAATTCCACCGCGATGGTGTTGGGAGGACGAGGCTCCAGCCGGGCTGAGGTGTCGACGGCTGCGGCAAAAGGGTCCCGATCCCATCTCGGCTGTACCACGGCTGGCCTCCTGGGGAAGTTAACGGGCGGAAGCTCGGCAGATCTCCTGAAGCAGGCCGGCAACTGCCTTGCTGGCAGGGGGGAGAGCTGTCGCCTTCAAGTTAGCGGCCATTTGGGCAACCACCTGGGGCTGATCCAGCCAGCTTAGCGCCGTTTGCCGCAGCGAGTCCAAATTCTCTTCAGACTCTCGCAGGACCACTCCCCCACCTCGCTCCACAAAAGCCAGGGCGTTGTGATACTGATGGTCTTCGGCGGCAAACGGATAGGGGATCAAGATGGCGGGGGTGGCGGTGGCCCACAACTCTGCCAGGCTGAGGGCGCCAGCTCGGCTGATGGCAAAAGTTGCCCGCTGCAGCAGAGCGGCCACATCGGTGCGGAAAGGAAAAGCGCGGTAGCGGGGGTGGGAAGGGATCCCGACCTCACTGCCGCCGGTCAAATGCACAATCCAGGCCCCTGCCTCCAACCAGGCTGGGGCACAGGCGGCCACCAGGCGGTTCAGGCCCTGCGCTCCCTGGCTCCCCCCCATCACCACAATCAAAGGATCCCCCTCTGGAATGGGCAGATCTGCAGGCAAGGGCTGAGGCTGATAGAACTCTGGCCGCACCGGCGTGCCCACCACCCGGGTAGCTACTCCTGGCAAATGCTCCGCTGCTTCCGCCAGGCCCAAGGCTACTACCTGGCAAAACCTTCCCAGCCAGCGGGTTACCTTGCCCGGGATACGGTTAGACTCGTGCAGCAGCACCGGCACTCCCAGCGAGCGAGCTGCCAAGATGGCCGGGGCAGCGATGTAGCCACCGGTGGTCAACACAGCGTCAAACCGTCCCTCCCGGAGGATCTGCTGCACCTGCCGCGTTGCTCGGGCCAACTGGATTAGGGAGCCCAGCTTTTGCAAAGGGGATCCCTGCCAGCCCGACATGGTGACCCGATGCAGCGGGTAGCACTCTGGCACCAGTTTCTCCTCCAGCCGCTGCGGCACTCCCAGCCATTCGATCTGCCAGGTGGGCAACTGCTCAGCAACAGCTAGGGCTGGAAAGATGTGACCTCCGGTGCCACTGGCCGCCACCAGCAGCCGCGGTGGGGAAGCGGGATCCCTGCTGGTTCTCTTCACCCTTGCCCTGGGATCAGGAGCTGCCGTAGCCGACGTAGCGCAGAAGCGTGCCTCGCTGCCCCAGGATAAACCCTCGGTCGGGGCCGAAAAACTCGATGCTGTAGAAGTTGGCGGGAATGCTGCTCAACTTTTTGGCCTCCTCCCAGGTCTTGCCGCCATCAGGGCTGTGGATCAGCGTGCCGCCGCCCCCCACCACCCAGAGGTCGTGGTCGTTTTGGTAGGCTGCATCGAGATAGCCAAAGCTAAGGGCTCGCCCAGGTCGCAGAGGCTTAGACCATTTGCCAGAGGTAAAGTCGTCGGTAAAGGCAATCTCTGCCCCCTGATTCAGTTTCCAGGCACTGCCGTTGGGGCCAAAGCCCATGTTCTGGATACGGCGAGAGCTCTCCCGCAGATAGGGCTTCCAAGCTTGGGTTGCAGGCGTGTACAAAAAGTAGAAGCTGCCGCGCGAGGAAACGGCTAGGTACTCCCCTCCAGGACCGCGGGCAATGTTTTTGATTGCCCCAATCGGCTCTTCCACCTGGGCATGCCAGGTCTGCCCCCCATCTTCTGTGCGGTAGATGGCTCCCACATTGGTTACCATTTCGGCAGCGCCAGGGCCGAGGGCGTGGATCAAGAGGGGCTCTCCTGGCAGTTGCTTGCTAAGGCGAATCAACGTCCAGTCCGCTCCCTCATTCAAGGTGTGCAGCAGGATCTTCGGCTGCCCCACTACCCACCCTTCTGCCCCGGCAAAGCTAATCGACCTCAAGTAAGCCTCGGGCTCTAGAGCCGACAACTGGCGCACTTGCCAGTGCAGACCGCCATCCTGGGACTCCAGCAGGGTCGCCTTGTCGCCCACCAGCCAGCCGTGGGAGGGGTTAGTGCCGGTGAAGGCAATATCCAGCAGGATGCTCTGGGTGGGCACCTCCACCTGTTCCCAGGGCACCACCTTCATCTCTGGCATTCCCGCTGCCATCAGCAGGAGCGAGAAGGCAGCCAACAGCACTAGCCTCAGGAGCTTCACCATTCTGTTACTCGACGAAATAAAAACTCATCAAAAACAGAAACCCCAGCGCCAACCCCAGGAAGATGAGGAGGTTTTTTTGCGCAGGGGTCATCACGTTAACCCCAAAACCGTAGCGCAGGTTTTCCTGAAAGCCGGAAGGCTTGCCCTTGGCGCCCACCGCTTGGAACAGGCGCTTATCGGCTCGGCACACCGGACATCTCCAGGTAGGGGGCAGCTCCTCAAAGGGCACGCCTGCCGGGATGCGATTGAGCTGATCCCCCTGGGTTGGCTCGTAGACATAGCCACAAGCGCGGCATTCGTACCGCTGCAGGCTCTGGGGATCGCCAAGCTGAGCCTCGGTTTCATCCTCCGGCAGCTCGATGAGCTTGGGTGCCTTGGTGGCTTTGGACGGGTCGACAAGAGGCGAGTGGGCACCATTCATGGAGCGATTGAGGAAGGGTCTGCGTTGCTCGATCCTATTATGAGAGGATCTGTTACAAAAATCTACTTGCTTTCTCCGCAATGCTTTTGTACACGTCTAGCCCGCTTGGGAGCTGGCGTTGCCCCCCAACCGGTCAGGGGATCCTAGCCGGGGATCCCGTGCTACGTTTCGTGTTATGCCAGTGGTTGTTCCCCCATGACTCCGTCCCCTCGTCAACTTACTCTCAATCACCTGCTCATCGTCAAAGATCGCCAAGGGCCTAAGGCTTACTGGCTGACAGCTGAGCTCTATTCCCTCGGGCGGGATCCAAGCAACAGCATTCGCATCGACTCCCAGTACGTCTCCCGCCACCACGCCCTTTTGGTGAAGACTGAATCTCCCACCTCTCCCGACGGGTTTACCTACCAAATCATCGATGGAGACATCCACGGCAACCCCAGCACCAACGGCCTCTACGTTCGGGGGGAGCGGGTAGAGTTTCGAGAGCTCGAAGATGGAGACGAAATCCAGTTTGGCAGCGACGCCACCGCCACCTATTTGCGGCAGGCTTGCGATCTGGACAGGATTCTCTCCACCTTTGAAAATACCCAGATCGTCGGCCTGTGAGATGGAACGCCTGGCAGGGCAGCAACCTCCCAATGGGTAAGTAGGGGGGCGCAAGAACCTCTTGCCCGGCGTCGTTCTGGGGTACGTTAGCATCGTGGTATCCGTCGGCTTGAGGCTGCTGGCTTTCAGGGTTTATGCCGCCCATCACCAAGATCCTGATTGCCAACCGGGGCGAGATTGCTCTGCGCATTATCCGCACCTGTCAGGAAATGGGGATCCGCACAGTGGCTGTCTACTCCACTGCGGATCAGAACTCGCTTCATGTCCAACTGGCGGATGAGGCAGTCTGTGTCGGGGAAGCCCCTGTGGCCAAAAGTTACCTCAACATCCCCAACATCATCTCGGCAGCCCTTACCCGCGGGGCCAATGCCATTCACCCGGGCTACGGCTTCTTGGCGGAGAATGCCAAGTTTGCCGAGATGTGTGCCGACCACAACCTAATTTTCATTGGCCCTTCCCCAGAGGCCATGCGCAAGATGGGTGACAAGGCTACCGCGCGGGAGACCATGCAAGCGGTGGGGGTGCCGACTGTGCCGGGCAGCCGCGGGTTGATCACCTCTGAAGAGGAGGCGCTGCGGCTAGCGGAGAAAATCGGCTACCCCGTGATCCTCAAAGCCACGGCCGGCGGTGGGGGGCGGGGTATGCGGGTGGCCCGAGATCCCCAAGAATTGCGGAAGATGATGCGCACCGCCCAGGGGGAGGCGCAGGCTGCCTTTGGCAATGGGGGCATCTATTTGGAGAAATACCTCGAGCGCCCCCGCCACGTGGAGTTTCAGATTTTGGCTGACAGCCATGGCAATGTGGTGCACCTCTACGAGCGGGATTGTTCTATCCAGCGGCGGCACCAAAAGCTGTTGGAGGAGGCCCCTAGCCCTGCTCTAACCCCGAGCTTGCGTGCTCGCATGGGGGCCGCGGCTGTGAAAGCAGCCAAGGCGGTGAACTACGTGGGGGCGGGCACAGTGGAGTTTTTGCTGGACAAAAACGGCCAGTTCTACTTCATCGAGATGAACACCCGCATCCAGGTAGAGCACCCCGTAACCGAGATGGTGACGGGACTAGATCTCATTGCCGAGCAAATTCGCATTGCCCAAGGTCAGCCCCTCACCTTTCGCCAGAAGGATGTGCAACTGCGAGGCCATGCCATTGAGTGCCGCATCAATGCCGAGGATCCCAAGCAACAGTTTCGCCCTTGCACGGGCACCATCACTGCCTACTTGCCCCCCGGTGGGCCAGGGGTGCGCATGGACTCCCACATCTACACCGACTACACCATTCCCCCTTACTACGACTCGCTATTGGGCAAGTTGATTGTCTGGGGGCCCAACCGGTCAGCGGCCATCCGCCGCATGCAGCGGGCTTTGGGAGAGTGCGCCATCACGGGCGTGCCCACCACGATCCCTTTTCACCAGCAGATCCTGCGCCACGAGGCTTTTTTGCGGGGTGAGGTGCATACGGATTTCATTGCCCAACACCTGCTGGGCGGCCAGTCTGAACGATAGACTGGGGCAGACAGCTAAACCCTAGCCACCACCACCCGCTGCGGCTGATCCTGGTACTTGCCTTGACGGTCGGCATAGGTAATTTGACAGGGATCCCCCTCAAAAAACAGCAGCTGCACCACTCCTTCGTTGGCATACACCCGGCAGTCAGCGCTAGAGGCGTTGGAAAACTCTAGCGTCAGGTAGCCGCGCCACCCCGCTTCCGCTGGAGTCAGGTTGGCAATTAGCCCCACCCGGGCGTAGGAAGACTTGCCGATGCAGAGGACAGTGATGTTGTCGGGCACCTGCAGCCGCTCGAGAGACACCCCCAACCCGTAGGAATGGGCAGGGATGATGAAGTAGTCCCCCATCTCGTCGTGGTGAAGCTCCACCGGTTCGAGGTTCTTGGGGTTAAACCGCTTGGGATCTACCACAGTACCGGGCACATGGCGAAAGATCTTAAACTCCACGGGGGAAAGACGAATGTCGTAGCCATAGGAGGAAAGCCCATAGCTCAATACAGGCCGCATTTGTCCATTCCACTCCACGGCCCGCACCAATTCGGGGCAAAACGGCTCAATCATCCCCCGCTGCGCTTGCTCACGGATCCAGCGGTCGCTCTTTAGCATGGCTAGATGACGGCAAGACCAGAAGGTGCTAGGGA
>NZ_JANSHR010000098.1:19163-34682 GCF_047461675.1 Synechococcus sp. R70.1 | reverse complement strand
GCGAGGGATCCCGGCGCCTGCCCAGAGCCCGCGAGGACTCCTGCCGGGGGCGTAGCTGGGTGATGAGATCAGCGCGTTCTAGAAGGGAAGCCGGCATTTCGGGCCCGGTGATGATCATATCCATCCAGACTGGCCGCTGATCGACCAAATCCAGCACCTGTTCTTCCGGGATCAAGCCCAGCTTGATGGCCAAGCTCAGCTCATCCAGCACCACCAAGCCATACCGGCCACTCCTAACGGCCTCCTGGGTAAATTGCCACAACTCGTCTAGAGCTACGCGCTCCTCTGGCTCCAGATGCGGCGTATCAATGCAGCGGTGTAGACGGCAGCGAACCCACTCCAGGGAACTGCCCAGCAAAACCCGGTTCTCCGGCCCTTGCTTAATCCCGCCTTTGAGGAATTGCACAATCAACACCCGCGTTCCCTGACCAGCCAAGCGCAGGGCCTGGACCATCACAGGAGTGAACATGCCCCGGCCGGGCTGGGTGTAGAGCTGCAGCGATCCCTGGGGGATGAGGTGGGCGGGAAAGGCTCCATACCCTTGGAGAAAAGACTCGCCCCCAGTAGAGCTGGCTTGGGCGGCAGGCTGTTTGACGGGGGCAACAGAAACAGCGTCCTTGGGGGAAGGCATAGGGCTAAGGGAGGCAGTGCGAACCACCGTTTTATCTTGGGAGTGGGCTAAAGGACAAGACCCTACAGCGGCGGAACTACGGGTTAGAAGCGCCATTCATAACCCGCACCAAAGCTCCGCTACCCCTTGCCGAGGTAGCAACGGCCGCTAGGCTGCAGAGCCTAGAAGTGGACCAAGTGTCGGCTACAGATTCCATGAAACACCCCCTACAGCTCTCCTTGGACGTTCTCCCCAGCTCTAGAGGATAGAGATTTTTTCACGGCTTGTAGCGGCTAGATTTCTACTCGCTGGGGGGCTACACAGCGCCAGATATACCACGAGCCTGTGGGGGACGCCATGCCCTAATCCCCCTCGCGGCAGCGGCGCAGAGCACTGGCTATGAATGCCGGGGCTTGCGCTGCCTTTTTTTCTGGTCGGGAGCCGGGACTAGCAGCAGCCTCTTTCCCAAGCTCGGCCAGATAAGAGGGGGATCCTGCCGTCCTGGGTATAAAGGGAGCAGAGCAGGTGACAGGGTATGGCGGGCTCCCTTTCCCAAGAGCTGGCTGCGCAACTGCAGGACAATGGCCGCGACCCAGGTGCTTCCATTCTGGTTTGTGGCTACAACGATTTAGCGGAGTTGACGCTCGAGATTCTGGAAGAGTTTGGACAGCGGGCAGTGGTGGTGGCTCCCTGCCTGCCGCCTTCTCGGAAAGGGGAATGGCAATACCTAGAGGGGGATCCCCAGCAGGCGGAGGTGTTGCGCCGGGCTGGGATTGAGCGGATCAAGGTGGCGCTGCTTTTGGAGGACAATGACCAAGCCAACTTCGAGCTGGCCCTCTTGATTCGAGATCTCAACCCGCAGGCGCGCATTGTCTCTCGTCTGTTTAACACTGGCCTTGCCCGCTACCTGGACTCGATTTTGCCGCAGCATTTTTCCCTGTCGGTTGCGGGCTTGGCGGCTCCAGCCTTTGCCCTCAAGGCTGTCTCGGACGAATTTGTCGGCTACTTCGAGCTGCCTCAGCTGGAGGCGCAGCCGGCCACGCTGCCGCCGGAGCTGGCGGATCCGCTTTATTTTGGCGCCCCCCAAGAGACCACCCTCTGGAACGTGGTGGAGCTGACCATTGGCTACAACTCCCGTCTGCTGCACATGCCCCTCTCGGAACTGGAGGAGACCTTCCGGGCGCGGGTGCTGTTTCACTACCCGGTGGACGGGCTGTCCAACTTTTCCGAGTCTCGGATTTTTGATGACTTCGACCACGAAGCAAAGCTGCTGGAAGGGGATCGCATTTTGGTTATCTGTGACCCCCGGGCCTACCTGCAACTGTTGGAGCGCAACGGAAGGCGCGGCTCTTCGCGGGCGCAACGCTGGGCCAGTGGACAGGTGCAAGACAAACGACAACGACGGCGCGGCAAGTCGTTCAGCCGGCTCCTATCTTGGCTGCGCAGAAGCCTGCAAGGACTGCTGCAGGTCAAGCCCATCGTGCGCACCCTCGCCTTCACCTTGGGGGCCATGTTGGTGATAGGGGTGATCAATTTCAGGGTGATCGGCAAGCCGGTCTTCGACGCTCTGTTGCTAACCATCGTGGTGTTGACGGGGGGGTATGGCGACATCGAGGCTTTTCAGCAGGCGGAGACCCCCCTAGGAGTGAAGGTAGTGGCGGTGGTCATGACCTTGGTGGGGGCTGCTCTGGTGGGGTTGATCTATGGGTTGGTGACCGACAAGTTGGTAAGCAGCCGCTTCGGCTTGGGCCGAGCTGCCCATATGCCCAAAGGGGATCATGGGGTGATCGCGGGGTTGGGACGGCTGAGCTACTTGGTGCTGCAGTTGCTGCGGCAGATGGGCTATGAGGTGGTGGCGGTGGAGCCCGACGCCGACAATCCCCTGCTGGGGGCGGCAGAACGGGAGGGGGCGGTGGTGATCCGGGGCAACTACGCTCTAGCAAGCACCCTGCAACAGGCCCGCATCCAAAGCAGCCGCTGCCTGATCTGCACGACTCCTGACGATCTCACCAACCTCGAGACTGCCCTAACTGCCCACAGCCTACACCCCGGCATCCGCACCATTTTGCGGATTACTGATGCCGAGGTGGCGGCGCGAATGCAGCGGCATCTGCAGGCCCTGGGGATCAGCTACAGCCCCACCGCCCTGGGGGCGCGCGCTTTTGCTACTGCAGCGCTGGCGGGAGCCGTTTACGGCACCTTGACTTGGGAGGGGGAAACGCGGCTGGAGGTCTCGGCCCATGACCCTTACCTGGGGCTATCCTTGCGACAACTGGCCCAGGATTACGACCTGGCGATCCTGCTGCATCACTCCCGCCCGGACCGGCCCTGTGTTTTTCCCAAGATCTGGCAGAAAGAGGGGGAGACTGTGTTGAAACGGGGGGATCGCTTGTACGTGATGGGGACGGTGGGATCCCTGATTCGCCTGGCCCAGGGGCGGCCTCTGCCGCCGGAGCTCTATCAAGTGCGGCTCCTGGAATATCGCAACCCCTACTTTGAAGACGAGATTCTCTCCACCTTGGCGTTTTATGCGCGGCTGCCCAAAACGGCGCTGAGGCCACTGTTGCGCTGTCTGCCGGCGGTAGTGAGTCCCCCTCTCCCCCGCGACAAGGCCATTAAGTTGTCCCGCCAACTGCGCAAGATGAGCACTGAAGTGCAGGTGTTTGCCCAGGCGCAGCCTGACCATCGGATCCCTGCAGCCATGAACGAAAACAGCGAGAGTAATCTGAATTGATTTGGACACTGTTCTGTTTATTGGTCTATTCTGCACTCCGTAGTCCAAAACATCTCGTTATGGGCAGTTGGACATTCAGGAGATAGGCTTTTCGGCTGCAAGTCGCACAAAGCGATTTTGGTTGTAGAGCTGCTGAGCCACCACTGCGAAACCCACCTTCTCCAGCAACCACACCAGGTCTTCGGCGCTGAAGCGATTGTGCTCGTAGAAGTGGGTAAACTGATCCAGCAGCGTTTCCAAAGGGGTATCGGGCTGGAAGAGTTGGGCCTCTGTATCGGCATCGAAGTAGAGGCTGAGCGGGGCGCGCACCCAATCCACCAGCAAAAATCGCCCCCCCGGCTTGAGTAGACGCAACACCTCCTGCAACAAGCGCAAGGGCTGCACCATCTCGTGCAACACCACCACTGCCTGAGCTGCATCGATGCTGTTGGCCGCAAGCGGCAAGTGAGGGTCGTGCAGGTCGGCCTGCAGCAGCTGGATTCCAGGGATCCCCTTCAAATCTGCCGCCGCTCGCTCCAACATGTAGGGCATCACATCCACCCCGATGAAGTGTCCTCCGGGATAGCGTTGCGCCCACTGACCCAGAGCAAACCCCGGCCCGGTTCCCAGATCCAACAAGCGCGGTGCAGGAGGCAGACAGGGCTCGATGTGCATCTGCCAGAACTGCCAAAACGCCTCGTTAAAGCGCTCAGGAGCTGTTGCCAGCATGCGCTCGCAGAAGCTGGGGCCACGGTGGTGCCGGTAGAGAAGCTGAAAGGTATCGAGGCCGGTCTGGGGCATGGCTGAAGATTGTTGAGAAAATTGCTAGAGGGATCACCAGAATTCGCTGATGGGCTGAAAAGAGCATCGGGGGATCCCCAAAAGTAAGGCCTAATGTCGGCCTAACGAGCAGTGGGAGCGCTGGAAAAGTTGGCAATGCCGGTCTCCAGGTCGCTAAAGCAGGTCAGTACTTTTTCCATGGAGGTGAGGTTGAGGACGAGGGCCACACTTTCCGGCACGCAACAGAGGCTGAGGTTGCCCCCGGCAGCACGGCACTTGCGCAAAGCCGAGATCAACACCCCCAGCCCAGAGCTGTCCATAAAAGTGACCGATGACATGTCGATCAACATATTGGGATAACCGAAATCTAAAACCTGCTGGAGCAATTGCCGAACTTCTGAGGCGGCCTTGGCGTCAAAACGACCTTCCAGGGGCACAATTGCCAGTTTTTGCCCTTGCGGAGTTTCAGCAGTACGGATGCGCAGCTTAAAATTCATCGTTTCCCGTCAAAACCTCATGCCCCACCTTTTAGCACCCTCGGTTGCAGAAAATCCCGCGAAAACTCCGCTATATAGCTTACGCCAGAAACTTCTTTTGCAGCCAAAAGGGAAGACGGGAGCTAGCTAGATCTGGCTTCCCCAGTCATCCACCTCTCCAATGGGACTTTATTCAGACTTTGGCCGGATCGAGGGCGTAAGTCGAATCGAACGCGGGAAGGGACCTGGGCAGGCGAGGGCGGTGCATAGCCAGCAACTGGGCCAAGCGCTTGCGCAGCTCAGTCCGCGGCACAATTGCGTCGATAAGCCCGTGAGCCAGCAGGTATTCGGCAGTCTGGAAGCCCTCTGGGAGCTTGCCCTTGCCGATGGTTTGCTCGATAACATTGGGCCCGGCAAACCCCACCTGGGCACCGGGCTCAGCTAGGATCAAATCTCCCAACATGGCAAAGCTGGCTGTTACCCCCCCGTAGGTGGGATGGGTAAGTACCGAAATAAACAACTGCCCAGCTTCGCGGTGCCTCTGCAGGGCGGCTGCTGTCTTGGCCATCTGCATGAGGCTGAGGATCCCTTCCTGCATGCGGGCTCCCCCCGACGCCGAGAAAATGATCAGGGGCAGGTGATCGCAGGTGGCCCGTTCGGTAAGACGGGTGATCTTCTCGCCGACTACCGAGCCCATGCTGCCGCCCATAAAGCGGAAATCCATGACCCCAATGGCCACCCTCCTGCCTTCCAAAGTGCCCAACCCAGTCAGGACGGCATCCTTGAGCTGGGTGCGCTCTTGGTAAGAGGCCAAACGCTCGCTGTAAGGCTTTTGGTCAAAAAAGTGCAGCGGATCGGTAGGCGCCAGGTGGTCGTCGAGGGGCTGCCAGGAGCCGGGATCCAAAAGCTGTTGCAGCCGCTCTGGGGCGGTAATGCGATAGTGGTAGCCGCAGCTCGGGCAAACCTGCCAGTTCTGCTGCAGATCCTTGGTGTAGGTGAGGGCGTCGCAAGCTGGACACTTCTGCCAGAGGCCGTCGGCAATCTCCCGCACTTGCCGCTCTTTGTCAAAGGGGCTACTGCCAGTTAAGTTAAGGGAAGTCTGCTTGCGCCGCTCGGCAAACCAATCCAGTAGAGACATGGTTCCTCCCATGGCTGAGGATAGCAAGTGCTGAGATCCTCAGGCCCTGCTGGTAAGCCTTGAAATCTATCTTAACGTCTTCAAGCCCTCAGGCAATCGCCAAACTGGATAGAGACCATGACTCCAGAGACCCAGTGGCAGGTACTGACCACAGGGGATGGTTCCCTGACTTTTTTCTCTCAGGAGTTCGGGCAGGCTTTCCACAACGTCAGCGGCGCTGCCCAGGAGGCGCTGGAGAAGTTCGTCCGCCCTTGCCGGCTGGATCGGCTGCCCCTGGAGCGGGACCCCAAGGAGCCCATCTGCCTTTTGGATATCTGCTTTGGCCTTGGCTACAACTCCGGCCTCGCCTTGGAGACCATTTGGCAGGTGCGGCCCGACTGCCGCGTGGAAGTCATTGGCCTAGAGCGATCCCCAGAGGTGCCCCGCCAGGCCTGGCAGGTGGGGGTGGGATCCACTTGGAGCTTTAGCCAGGAGTGGCAACACTTTATCGAGAAGGGATCCTGGCAATCACCCCGCTGGCGCGGAACTCTGCTGTGGGGAGATGCCCGCCAAACCCTATTCCAGGTGCCGCGGGGATGGGCGGACGCGGTGTTTTTGGATCCCTTTTCTCCTGCCGTTTGCCCGGAGTTGTGGACGGTGGACTTCTTGCGGGCGGTGGCTGAGCGAATGCGCCCCAGCGGCATCTTGGCCACCTATTCCTGTGCAGCGGCAGTGCGGGCAGCTCTCCTGGAGGCGGGGCTGTTTATCGGCTCTACGCCCCCGCTGGGCCGCCCCTGGCCGGGCACGGTGGCCTCACCTCAGCCAGACTACCTACCGCCTCTCTCGCCTATGGAGTGGGAGCACCTGAAAACCCGCGCCGCTGTGCCCTACCGGGATCCCACCTTGAGGGGAGACAGAGCCCAAATCCGGCTGCAGCGCCAGCGAGAACAGCAAACTTCACCCCTTGAGCCCACTTCTGCCTGGAAACGCCGCTGGCTTGGCCAAACCTAATTCAGGAGGAAAGAGGCGGGAGTCTACTGCCTCGCTTCCTAATCTTGTCTTGATGAAGTAAAGTTGCGATGAAGAGAGCGATTTCCTGAGGTAGCCGTGGCTTCCTCCCCCGCTGGCGGTACATTGGTTGGTCTTTGGGCCAATCAGCACCGGGTCATCCTGCAGGCCTTTCTGAACCTGTCCCGAGCTTCTCAGTTGGATCTGGAGCAGCAGCGCCTCTTTGTCCAAAGGTTGCGGCAGCGCCTCTCCCGCCACATTCAATTGGAGCGCCACGCCCTCTACCCCCTGCTTAGGGCGGCTCTAGGGGCGGATCCCGACCGCCTCAGCCAGCTCGATGGGTTGGAGCAGCAGATGCGGGATCAGATCCCGGAGTTGACTTGCTTTTTGCACCAGGCGGAGCGTGACCCGCAGCGGTTGGATCTGGGGGCAGCCCTGCATCTGTACCAGCAATTGCGGGCTCAGTTTATGCAGGAGGAGAAAGTTGTACAGCCGCTCTTTGCCCAACATGTTTCTCTCGAGGCGGAAGAGCAGCAACTGCGCCTGTTCCGCAAACGGCTGCAGGCTAGCACTACCTTCCAAAGTTCCGCCAACAGCCGTCGCACCAAAATGGAGGAGTGGGAGCGACAAGCGGTAACCCGCCCTGTCTTGTCCCCTGAACGCTGCTAGCCCTCCCAAGACGCAGCGCTGGCCGCTACTCTCTAGCCGACGAGGGCTGCTTCAGTCTTCATCTTGCAGTTGTTGCCGGCTGGGGAGGATTTCTGACCCAGGCAGATTCCTAGGGCCTAAACCCATGTCAGCCTGGAATCCAAAGCTGGCCCGAAGGCAGTGCCATGGAGTTTATCCCGGTGAAGACTGAGGCGAAAACGTTAAAGCAAGATTAATCCCAAGGTGTTTGTAGCAAACAATGCTTTTAAAAAAGATCGATAAAATAGAGGCAATGCCCCACCTGGAGCCCCCACCATGGATTACTCTCCTTCTCTGGCCCAGCGCTATATGAAACTATGCGAGGCCTACCTTTCCCTTAACGAAGCTTTCGACAAACTGGATCAATCCCACAGCCGCCTGCAGGAGAGCTTCAGGAAACTTCTTGGCACGGCCCAGAAGGCTTTGGTTAAACTGCCCATCTTACAACAGCACATCGAACAGTTACAGCAGTGTGTCGAACAGAGGGATCGCTTGATTCGTTCCCTGCAAGGAGACCTGCAGGAGAAAGAAGCTCGGCTGGGCGAGCTGATTGCCAGACATGACCAAGTCTGTCACGAGCTGGAGTCCACCAAGGCAGATCTGGTGAGCGCTCAGGCGTTGACTGAGAAACTGAAGGCGGAGAATGCCCGACTTTTGGAACAGGTGAGTGGCCTCACCAACTTGGAGGGTGAACTAGCAAGCTTGACAGAACGGCTGAACCACCTAGAGGCAGCCCGCCAAGGGTTGGAGGCCCGCAACCGTGAGCTAGAAGCAGCCCTGGGAGAGCGGGATCGGCAAATTGATAGCCTGCAGGAGCGGCTGGCTCAATTGGAGCAAGAGAATGCCTTGCTGAAGGCGCAGCTGTCTCAGGTGGCTGACCTGCTTACCGAGGACTCGGTAAACCTCCTGCAAGAAACAGAGAAGGCCGTTGAGGCCGATAGGGAGGTGCTGCCGCTGGTGCTGGCCTCGCTGCAAGAGAATGAGCGCCTTGTGCCAGAGGCCGAGCAACTCCTCTCCTCTTGCTCAGAGCTGGCCCAGATGGAGCCGCAGGCGGCTTGATTCAGAGTTAGCCTTCTAGCCAGGGTTGACAACTGCACACTAGGTGGCGATCCCCGTAGGCGTTGTCGATGCGGCTGACACTGGGCCAAAACTTTCGGCTTTTCACCCACGGAAGGGGGTAGGCAGCTAGGGAGCGGGGGTAGGGGCGATCCCAGTAGTCAGCGGCCACCACCTCGGCGGTGTGGGGGGCAAGTTTAAGGGGATTGCGCACGGGATCCATCTCCCCCCGCTCAATGGCAGCAATCTCTTGGCGAATGGCAATCATCGCCTCGCAGAAGCGATCCAGTTCCTCCAGGGATTCGCTCTCGGTGGGCTCCACCATCATTGTCCCCGGCACCGGCCAAGAGATGGTGGGGGCATGGAAGCCGTAGTCCATCAGCCGCTTGGCTACATCTTCTACCTCAATGCCGGCGCTTTTCTTGAGGGGGCGCAAGTCCAAGATGCACTCGTGGGCCACCCACCCCCCCGGCCCTTTGTAGAGCACTGGGTAGTAGGGATCTAGCCGCCTGGCAATGTAATTGGCGTTGAGGATGGCCACCTGGGTGGCCAGGGTGAGGCCAGCGGATCCCATGAGGCGGATGTAGGCCCAGGCAATGGGCAGGATGCTGGCACTGCCCCAAGGGGCGGCGCTGACCGGGCCGTTGCAGCCGCGCAAAAAGGGATGGCCAGGCAAATAGGGCAGTAGGTGATGGGCAACCGCAATGGGCCCCACCCCCGGCCCGCCCCCGCCGTGGGGGATGCAGAAGGTCTTGTGCAGGTTGAGGTGGCAGACATCCGCTCCCAGCTCCGCAGGACGGCAGAGGCCCACCTGGGCATTGAGGTTGGCCCCATCCATGTACACCTGCCCCCCCGCCTCGTGGATCATCTGGCAAATCTCGCGGATCCCCTCCTCAAATACCCCATGGGTGGAAGGGTAGGTGATCATCAAAGCTGCCAGGCGTTCCCGATGCTGCTCCACCTTGGCCCGCAGGTCTTCGAGGTCAATGTTGCCGGCCCTGTCGCAGGCCACGCTCACTACCTGCATCCCCGCCATGACGGCGCTAGCGGGGTTGGTGCCATGGGCGGAAGTAGGGATCAGGCACACCTGGCGCTGGCTTTCCCCGCGGGCCTGGTGATAGCGGCGAATGGCCAGCAAGCCGGCATATTCCCCCTGGGAGCCGGCGTTGGGCTGCAGGGAGACGCCGGCAAAGCCCGTGATCTCCGCCAGCATTCGCTCCAGCTGGGCAAAGAGGGTTTGATAGCCCCGCGCCTGCTCCAGGGGCACAAAGGGGTGGAGCTGGGCAAACTCCGGCCAGGTTATGGGCAGCATCTCTGCTGCGGCATTGAGCTTCATGGTGCAGGAGCCGAGGGGGATCATCGCGTGGACGAGGGAGAGATCCCGGCTCTGCAGACGGTGGATATAGCGCTGCAGCTCCGTTTCCGAGTGGTAGCGGTTGAACACCGGATGGGTGAGGTAGGGAGTGGAGCGCAAGAGCTGAGGCGGCAGGCTTTGGTTGGGATCCAAACTTAGGCCCTCGGGATCCCAGCCTAGCTCTTCAGAACCGGCAAAGATCTGCCAGAGATCGCGCAGGTCCTGAGCGGTGGTGGCCTCGTCCAAGCTGATCCCCAGGGTGACGTCGTCGATCCGTCGCAGGTTAATGCGCTTCTGGGCGGCCCGCTCCTGGAGCTGCTGCACCTGCTCTGGGGAGGCTGCCCTTACCCAGAAGGTGTCGAAGAAATACTCTGGCCCCACCCTGTAGCCCAACTGGCGGATTGCGGCGGCTAGCTGATGGGCCTGGCGGTGGATGCGTTCGGCAATTTGCCGTAGGCCGCACGGGCCGTGGTAGACGGCATACATGGAGGCCACCACGGCCAAGAGGACCTGGGCAGTGCAGATGTTGCTGGTGGCCTTGTCGCGGCGGATGTGCTGCTCTCGGGTTTGCAAGGCCAAGCGTAGGGCCGGCCTTCCCTGGGCATCTTGGGAGATCCCCACCAGGCGCCCCGGCAGCAGCCGTTTGTGGGCCTCGCGGGTGGCAAAGTAGGCTGCATGGGGGCCGCCGTAGCCCAGGGGCACCCCGAAGCGCTGGGTGGTTCCCACTACAACGTCCGCTCCCCACTCTCCTGGCGGTTGCAAGAGAGTTAGGCTGAGCAAGTCGGCGGCTACCGTTACCACCATCTCTCTTTGGTGGGCCCGCTCCACCAGGTCGCGGTAATCCCGGATCTCCCCATAGGTGTTGGGATACTGTAAGAGCAGGCCAAAGCCGTGCTCAAGCTCAAACTGCAAAGGATCCGCCACGCGCACCTGGATCCCCAAGGGCTCTGCCCGTGTCTGCACTACGGCAATGGTCTGGGGATGGCAGCCACAGTCCACCCAAAAAACTGGAGATCGCTTGCCCGCCAAGGTGTAGGCCAGGCTCATGGCTTCGGCAGCCGCAGTCGCCTCGTCCAGTAGAGAGGCGTTGGCGATCTCCATTCCCGTTAGATCCACAACCATTGTCTGGAAGTTGAGCAGGGCTTCTAGCCGTCCCTGGGCAATCTCCGCCTGGTAGGGAGTGTAGGGCGTGTACCAGGCAGGGTTTTCCAGGATGTTGCGCTGAATTACCGGCGGCGTCAGGCAGTTGGAATAGCCCATGCCCAAAAAAGAGCGCCACACCTGGTTCTGGGCCGCCATTGCCCTCAGCTCCGCCAACACCTCCTGCTCGCTGCAGGGAGATCCCAACTGCAAGGGCCGATTGCTGCGAAGGGTTGCTGGCACTGCCTTTTCCACTAGCTCTCGGAGGGAGCTCAGCCCCAGGGCCTGCAGCATCTGGCGGATCTGCCGAGCATCCGGCCCAAGGTGCCGCCAGACGAAGAGTTCCCGCTGCTCTAGCAGCTCTAGCTCGGGATCGGGGGCAAGGGGAGGTTGAAGAGCGTGCTGCCCAGAGGAGCCAAGGGGATGGGGGTGGAGGTGTGTGGAGTTGGACATAGGACAAGCTAAGGGCAAGAGGAAGTCAGCCAGCTGCAAGCGAGCTGTTTCCTGATCATAGTTGTTAAAAATTATTTCCCGCCGGTATACAAATCCGAGTTTGAGGCTCGATGCAAGGTAGCGAGGATGAGACACTAAATGGTCGGAAAACGTTAGCAACCTATCCCGTGAGCGTTGATATGGCTGCTTTCAACCCTCTCTGGAGAGTTGGTGCCATGCGTCGGCTGCTCATCTTATTGATGCTTTGCCTGGGCTTGGCCTCCTTGGGGATCCCTGCCGTGGCGGCGGAGCTGCCGCCGGTAAGACACCTTGACACTCCCATTGACGTCAACAACACCATCCTGCGCAACTACCGCCAGTTGCCTGGTTTCTACCCCACTCTGGCTCGCATCCTGGTGAAAAACGCTCCCTACAAGAGCCTAGAGGACATGCTGAAGATCCCGGAGCTGACAGAGCAGCAAAAGGCGCTGATTAGGGCCAATGCGGAGAACTTTGTGTTTGGCGAGTACCGCGAAGGGGCTAGCCAGCTGGAAAACCGCATCAACCAAGGCTACTACGGCTGATAGTGGGTAGAGCAGTTTCCCGAGTCCCTTGCCTGCTGGCGCTGGGATCCCCAGAGCTCTCCAGCAAACCCTGAGGATTCCGTCTGGGGCAAACCAGCCGAGGAGGCGCGATGAAACGGCCACAGGTTTTGATCTGTGGCTACTACGGCTACGGCAATGCCGGCGACGAGGCCTTGTTGTTGGCTCTGCTGCAGCAGCTCCGGCAGTTGCCCAACCCCGTACAGCCGGTGGTGCTTTCTCCCTGCCCTGAGGCAACCGCTGCCACCTATGGGGTGCTGGCCTGTCCACGCTTTGATGCCTGGGCTTTGCAGCGCTGTTTGGCCCAGGCTCAGGCTTTCATCTGGGGCGGGGGTAGCTTGCTGCAGGATCGCACCAGCTGGCGCAGCCCCCTCTACTACCTGGGACTGATGCTCTGGGCCCAGCGGCGGGGTCTGAAAACCTTGGCTTGGGCGCAGGGGATCGGCCCCTTAGAGCGGCGCTGGATCCGCAAGCTGGCCCGCCACTCTCTAGCAAGCTGTACAGCCATCAGCGTGCGTGACGGAGTGGCCTCCCGCTACCTCCAGGAGTGGGGGATCCCCCACCAAGTAGCCCCGGATCCGGTTTGGGGCCTGCCTGCCAAAACTTTGCCCGAATGGGAGACGTGGCCTCAGCCCCGCATTGCCGTGGTCCTGCGGCAGCATCCCCAGCTTACTCCAGCGCGACTGGAAACTTTGGCGGAAGCCTTGAGACGTCTCCAGGCTGCCACGGGGGCCTATCTTCTTTTCGTGCCCTTTCAGCTAGCTCCTCCCGGATCCCTTGACCTAGGGCCAGACTACCACTTGGCCCAGCAGCTTTACCATCGCCTGCCCCACCACAGCCAGGTGGTGGAAATCCGGGATCCCTATCTCTTAAAGGGGGTCTTTCGGGGGGTGAGATTGGCCATTGTTATGCGCTACCACGGCTTGGTGATGGCGGCAGCCGAGGGCTGTGCCTGCTTTGGCCTCAGCTACGATCCCAAAGTGAAAACGCTGCTTGAGGAATTGGGCATGCCCGGCTGGGATCTAGAGGAGATCCCGGAAGATCCCAAGGCGCTGCACCAGGCTTGGCTAGCCTGCTATGCCGACGGGCCGGCTCTCAGCCCCAACCAAGTGGCCGTTTGGGTAGAGCGATCGGCCCAGCACGCCCAGTTGCTGAGGCAGCACTTGTCTTGAAAAAAGGGGGAATCCCAAGCTCCGCCCTCGAGGGCTGGGGAAAGCATAGCCGTTCTGGTCGGGATTCGCTCTACGCTGGGAATAGGGTGCCCGAGCAAGTCTCTTCCTATGAGTGCCGAGATTCAGCCCTGCACGCGCCAACAGATCTTGATGGGGATGAGCCTGACCAGCCTGCTCCTGGCGCTCATCGCTGGCCTCTGGATCTGGCTGGGATCCCTATCGGTACCCTTTCGCTGGGATCCCCTGGCTTTGGCCTGGGGGGCAGCCCTGGGTCTGGGGGTGGCGCTGCTTAGCGGCGGGGCTTACTGGCTTTGGCCAGCCTATCGCCGGGCGGCCTCTAGCTACTTGCACCTCGTGGCGGATCCCTTGCAGTGGCGGGATATCTTCTGGGTGGGGGTGCTGCCGGGCTGGAGCGAGGAATGGCTATTTCGCGGCGTGCTGATGGCAGCCCTGGCGGCCAGCCCCTTGGGGTGGACGGGTGGAATCCTCTTGAGCGGCTTCTTGTTTGGGGTTTTGCATTGGCTAGAGTGGCAGGGTTGGCCCTATGCCCTCTGGGCCAGCGCCGTGGGCATTCTGCTGGGGATGGGAGTGTGGCTGTCGGGAAACTTGTTGGTAACCATCGTCGCCCACACCCTAGTCAACTGGATTGGGGTTTGCCTCTGGAAATGTTCTGCCCTGCCAGCCGAATCCTGAAGTGCCCGACGTCGCCGCTGCCGGCACGCCACCCGTCCCCCCTCTCCCGTAGAGTCTGGGGATGAGGGAAATGGTCGGGAGGCCAAGTCGAGCGATGGGCAAGCCTTTGAGTTTCGGGTTCTTCCCGTGGCTGCGGCTGGGGCGATCCCTGCTGCTTGTTGGCTTAGTGGTGTACGGCTACCTGCTCTGGCTGGGCTGGTTTCAGTCAGAGCGGCTGATCTTTCTGCCCCGCCCCGCCAGCTACCAGGATGGGGATGCCATTCTCAAGCTCACCACCTCTGATGGCCTGCAGATTTCGGCGGTGTACCTGCCCAATCCCCAGGCCACCTATACCCTTCTCTACAGCCACGGCAACGCTGAGGACTTGGGAGATATCTTGCCTCGCCTAGTGGGCCTGCAGCAGGGAGGATTTGCCGTCCTAGCCTACGACTACCGGGGCTACGGCACCAGCGAAGGGATCCCTTCCGAGGCCGGCGCCTATAGGGACATTGAGGCAGCCTACGCCTATCTCATGGCCCAAGGGATCCCGCCGGAGCGGATTTTGGTCTACGGGCGCTCGGTGGGAGGCGGGCCCTCGGTTTACTTAGCAACCCAAAAGCCGGTGGGGGGCCTGATCCTGGAGTCGACCTTTGTAAGCACTTTTCGCGTCTTGACCCGCATCCCGCTGCTGCCCTTTGATCGCTTCGACAACCTCAGCCGCATTGCCCACATCAATTGTCCGCTGCTGATCTTGCACGGCACCCAGGATCGCCTGATCCCCTTCTGGCATGCCGAAGCTCTTTACCAAGCAGCACGGGATCCCAAGCGCTTAGTGGCCATTAAGGGAGCAGATCACAACAACCTGCTACAGGTGGCCGGAGATCGCTACCTGCCCCTTTTGCACCAATTTGTGGCCGAGCTGGTGGAGCCTAGCCGCTTCTCGGGGAAGTAGGGAATACTCAGCCGGCCTTTTGATTCAGCAGTTCTTGCAAGAGCTGCCGCGCCGGCTCCAGAAAGCGCACCACGTCGGGGTGATAGCTCCAGATTGGGTCGTTTTCAGGGAAAACCTCCAGCGAGAACATGCCCTGCACAGCTTTCAGGTAAGGCAACAAGACGGCATAGCTAGCCGACGTCAGACGAGATTGCAGAGACTTGTCCAGCAGCTCCAACATCTGCCGCACCAGCTCCCAGCCCACCTTCAGAGGGGGATAAAGCATTACGCAAAGGGGAAACAGCTCCTGCTGCACAGCGGCGAGGCTGCCTTCTAGAGCACAGAGGCCCAGGTACACCTGAAACATCTCCACATCACGGATGCTGGAAGCCCGCACTCCAAGATCTGTCAGGGGGCCACTCTCGCAGCAGTAGCCGCTGAAACGTTCTGCCACCTCGGCACAGATGAACTCAGCTACGCTGGTAACCATGGGTAACAGTTCCTGAATGGCCACTAGAGAAACAGAAGGACTGTCCCCCGCCTGGTCGGCAGCAGCCTGGTACATCTTCTGCAGCGGCATGTACAGGTGGTCGTCCATCACCTTCAAGTAGGGGTAGAAGAGGCTGCGCTCCTCAGGCAACAGGGCCTGCAACACCATTTGTCCGGTGTAGTGGAACTGCATGCTCAAGAAGCCGAGCACTCGCGGATCCCGCTCGCTGTAACGAGCCCGCAGTTGACCGCAGAGGGGCGCGATCTTCACCGAAAAGCG
>NZ_JANSHR010000098.1:5063-19063 GCF_047461675.1 Synechococcus sp. R70.1 | reverse complement strand
TGGGCTGCCTGCTCAAAGAGACTTTGAGAGTCCTCCGCAATTTTCCAGGGATCGATTAAGTCCGGATCCAGTCCCTGCCGTGGTATTTCGGAAGCCAAGAGCTTTTCCGTTTTCGCCCAGGCCTGGGAGCTGGCAAAGCGCAGGGATCCCTTCACCCTGTCGGCTAGTTGCAGGCCTAGCGGCCCACCCCCAGCCGCCTGCGCCCTCAGCTTGTCTACATATTTTTGGGCCCACAGAGTGGCCAAGCTATAGATTGTGACTGTCTCCGCGTTTTCCATTAGTTCTCCTGCTGGGGGGAACTAGGTTATCCAGCATACTCCTGGAATGCCACTGCTTGTTCAGAATGCTACCCCTCCTCGTTGCAGACCATAAAGAACTTAAAAGAACTTAAGGGGATGTCGGGATCCGCGCGTCCTGTTTGAAACGCAACCTAGCAGCGAAAAGCCCTTCCTGCTGCCGGCAAGGTGACGATGATCTTAAAATTACCTAAATCCGCTCGGAAAAGTGGGGTTTGTGTGGCAAGATCAAAAGAAATGGGATTGAAGGGTTTCGGATCCCTGTCTTACCGCACTGCATCTTAGGGAGGATAGAGCGTATGTCTCTCCGACTTGGGGACACTGCCCCTAACTTTACGCAAAAGTCCACCCACGGCGACATCGACTTCTATTCCTGGGCTGGGGATAGCTGGGTAGTGTTGTTCTCGCACCCTGCCGACTACACGCCAGTCTGCACCACCGAACTGGGTAGGGTTGCCAAGCTGATGCCCGAATTTGAGAAGCGGGGCGTGAAAGTGCTGGGCCTTAGTGTGGACGACGTGGACTCCCACGTTGGCTGGGTGAAAGACATTGAGGAAACCCAGAATGCCCAGGTGACCTATCCCATTTTGGCGGATGCCGACCGCAAGGTCTCCCAGCTCTACGGCATGCTGGATCAGACCAACCTCAACCAAGAGGGGCTGCCCCTAACCGTCCGGTCGGTATTTATCATCGATCCCAACAAGAAGATACGCCTAATCATCACCTACCCAGCCAGCACAGGCCGCAATTTTGATGAGATCTTGCGGGTCATTGATGCTCTGCAGTTGTCGGATAAGTACAACGTCGTTACCCCTGCTGACTGGAAAGATGGCGACGACGTCATCATCCCGCCTTCCCTGCAAGATCCAGAGGTGCTGAAAGAAAAGTTCCCGAAGGGCTACAAGGAGCTCAAGCCCTACTTGCGGGTCACCCCTCAGCCCAATAAGTAAGTCCAACCCACTTGGCAGGAAGGGATCCCTTCTTTGCTGGAGGCTGTGATCTCTTCCCCAGCTAGGATCCCCGGCCAGGGGATCCTTTTAGTGTGGGCAGCGCTGCCCCAGCCTAAATTCCAACCCCAGCAAGTACCACCATCACCACCACCGCTGCAAAGATGATCAGGGCATAGAACTGGGCCTTACCATTCTCCAGGTATTTCATCACCTCGCCGCCGACCATCGCCACCAGTCCCGTCAGGTTGACCACCCCGTCCACAATGCGGCTGTCCACTTCCAGCGCCTCCCGTGCCACAAAGCGAGTGCCCCGCACAAAGACGCGCTCGTAGAGGTCGTCGAGGTACCACTTGTTGAGGGAGAAGTAGTACAGCGGCTGCAGGCTGCGGGGGAAAGTGCTGGGATCAAGGCGCTTCTGCCAGTAGATGAGACCGGCCAGGGCGATGCCGATTAGCCCAATGCCCACCGAGCTGCCCGCCATGATGGCAAACTCCGTCCAGTTGAAGTGACCGCCGAGCACCCCCTGCCACTCGGCTGCCACCTGGGCCCAGGGAGAGCTGACCTCTGTTGCCGACTCGCTGGGCGGAGGGATGAACGCCTCGAAGAAGTTGGCAAAGGGAGTACCCACCAAGCCAATCAGCACCGAGGGAACAGCCAGCGCCACCAGCGGAATCGTCATCGACAGAGGAGACTCATGCGGCTTGGTGGCGTGACCGTGCCTATCGTGTCCGTCTTCCACAGCTTCAGGGTGGCTGCTGGGCTGGGGCTTTTCGTGGATGTTCATGGCTCCAGGCCCAAAGGCTGCCTCCTTCCCGGCAAACGCATAGGCAAAAGCTGGCACCGGTCGACCTTGGCTGACGGCTACCTCCTGGCGCAGTCTCAGGTTGGTGCCGCGGAACTCCCCTTCAAAGGTGAGGAAGTAGATGCGGAACATGTAGAAGGCAGTGATCCCTGCCGTGAGGAAGCCCACCCCCCAGAGGGCCGGGTTGTGCTCAAAAACTGAAGCCAAGATCTCATCCTTAGACCAAAAGCCGGCAAAGGGCGGGATCCCACAGATGGCCAGCGTGCCAATTAAGAACGTAATGGCCGTAACCGGCATGTATTTGCGCAGGCCCCCCATCAAACGCATGTCCTGGGCCAAAACCGGGTCGTGGCCCACCACTGCCTCCATGCCGTGGATGACCGAGCCAGAGCACAGAAAGAGCAGCGCCTTGAAGTAGGCGTGGGTCATTAGGTGAAACAAGCTAGCCCCATAGGCACCGGATCCCATGGCCATGACCATGTAGCCCAGTTGGGAAATGGTGGAGTAGGCCAGGCCCTTTTTGATGTCGTTTTGGGTGATGGCAATGCTGGCCCCCAAGAAAGCCGTGCCTGCCCCCGTCCAGGCAATGAGATCCATGGCCAGCGGGATCCCTTCCAGCACCGGGAACATGCGCGCCAACAGGAATACCCCTGCTGCCACCATCGTGGCCGCGTGGATGAGGGCGGAAATGGGCGTGGGACCTTCCATGGCATCCGGCAGCCACACGTGTAGCGGAAACTGAGCCGACTTGGCCACCGGCCCCAAGAACACCAACACGGCAAAGAGGGCCACTAGGCTGCTGCTTACCGCCCCACTGGCCACCCTCTGTTCTAGATTGTGGGCCAGCTCCTCAAACCCAAAAGTGCCGGAGACCCAGTAAAAGCCCAAAATGCCTAGCAGCAGTCCAAAGTCCCCCACCCGGTTGACGACAAATGCCTTCTGGGCTGCCTCCGCTGCCGTCTGCCGGTCGTACCAAAACCCAATCAGCAGGTAGGAGCACATCCCCACCAGCTCCCAGAAAATGTAGATCTGCACCAGGTTGGGGCTAAGAACCAGACCCAGCATCGAGGAAGCAAATAGGCTCAGGTAGGCGTAGAAACGCACATAGCCGGGATCCTGAGCCATGTAGCCGTCGGAGTAGATCTGCACCAAGAAGGCCACCGTGGTCACCACCACCAGCATCATGGCGCTCAGGTGATCCACCACAAAGCCCATGTCGAGGGAGAAGGAGCCCGCCTGAGCCCAGCTAATGGTCTTGAGGACAGTCTCATGGCCTTGGAGTTGGCTGGCCAAGAGGGCAAAGGCGTGGACCATTGCCGTCCCCGTCGCAAATACACTCAAAAAGGCAGCCAGAGCCCGGTTGGCCCTTGTCCAGGCGTTGAACACCAAAATGCCCAAACCAAGTAGAAAAGCTGCCACCAAGGGATAGACAGGGATCAACCAGGCGTATGTGTAGATAAATTCCATAGCCAACGGTGCTGAACGCGTCCTCTTGCCGGAGTAAACCCTCCCTGCTGGCCGGTGAGCATCTGCCTACGGGATAGAGGCTGGCAGTTGCTCTGGGGCTTCTGACATTGTAAATCTTTGCAACACAATCAACGCCTCTCCTGCAACAAGATGCCCTGGCAGGCGCTACAACTAGAGCCAAAGGCGGTCAGTGGTCTGGAGAAAAGCCCATGAGCCTAAACCTGGTGACCCTAGTGGGCCGGGCGGGTATGGATCCGGAAGTGCGCTACTTCGAGTCGGGCAAGGTGGTGTGCACCTTTAGCCTGGCGGTAAACCGCTTCCGCAAAGGTGAAGACAAGCCCGATTGGTTTAACCTGGAGCTGTGGGGGCGCACCGCTGAAGTGGCCGGAGAATATGTGCGTAAAGGCAGCCTCGTCGGGGTGACGGGCAGTCTTAAGTTTGAGCGCTGGAAAGATAGATCCACAGGCGAGGAGCGCCAGCGGCCCGTTATTGCCGTGGAGCGGCTGGAGCTGCTGGGATCCCGTCAGGATCGTGAGCCTGACCTACCGGTAGAGGAGCCGTTCTAAGTCCCCTCCAGCCGACGCTTGCACTCCCGCACCACCTCAGCCAAATCCTGGCTACACCAGGGGTAGCTTAAGGAAGGCCGCTGGATCACCAAGAGGGGGATCTCCAGGGTTTTGGCCACGGCCTGCTTAATGAGAAGACCGCCGGCTTCTCCAGAGTTCTTACTGATAACCACTTGGGGCTCTAGCTGCCGCCAAAGCTGCAGTTCCTCCTCAAAGCTAAGGGGCAAACGCCTGCCAATCACCCGCTCAGCAGCAATCCCAGCCTGCACTGCCTGGGAAACTGACTCCGGCAGCACCCGCGCGTACAACTGGCAGCGATTCTGCCAGGGGACAAACAAGGGCAACGGCTTCACTCCCACCGTCAAGAGCACCCGCCGTCCCGCCAGCACGCTCTCGGCTAGGACTGCCTGCCAGTCCGGCACTACCTGCACCCAGGGCTCTAGATTTTCCGAAGGGCGTTCGTAGCGCAGGTAGGGGATCCCAACTTGGGCTGTTACCTGAATGGCCAGTTGCGAGATCTGCTGGGCAAAGGGATGAGAGGCATCCACCAGCACGCCAATCCGGTACTCTCGCAGGAATTGTTCCAAAGATGCAGCTGAGAAGCAAGTGACCATCACCTGACCCGGCAAACCCTGGTAGAGCCGGCTGCCCCTTTCCGTGGTAACCGTGGCTATCCAGGGGATCCCTTCTTGGCTAAGGGCCAGGGCTATGCAGCGGCTTTCACGGGTGCCGCCAAGGAGAGCTACCGCCCTTGACCTCCCGATTAAGCTCATGCCGTGTTGCCAAAGTTTTCTGCCCGTAGATACGATCGAGATCCAAAGGCTGGAGGCAGTTGACCATGATTGAGATGGAGGTGGCTGGGATTGCGGTTGATGCCGTTAACCAGAGCCCCATTGTCATCCTGCGCGATACCCATGGGCGTCGTGCTCTGCCTATCTGGGTAGGAAAAGCAGAAGCCAATGCCATTTTGCAAGCGTTGGATGATCAGAAGCCGCTCCGTCCCATGACCCACGATCTTATCCTCAACTCCTGGAAGGCCTGGGGAATCAAGCTGGAGCGGGTCATTATCCACGCCTTGCTGGACAACACTTTTTATGCGGTGCTGGTTACCGTTAGCGGTGACAAAAAGCAGGAGATCGACTGCCGTCCCAGCGATGGTATTGCCCTGGCTCTGCGAGCCCACGCCCCCATCTGGACGGTAGAGGAGGTCATTGCCGAAGCCTCGATCCCCATGAATCAGGATGCCGATGAAGCGGAGCGGGAGGCCTTCCGCAAGTTTGTGGAAAACGTAACGCCCAGAGACTTTATTCGCAACCGACCCCTCCCAGACTACCCGACGGATTCCCCCACAGAGGCAGACAGCTAAGTCACTGTCTTTCTTCCTCCGTCTGCTGGAGTTGAGCTGGGTAGGGCAGGCGGTGGGCTGCCTGGAAAGCCTTTCTAAGGGTAGCCGCTAGGGGGACGTTTCCGCCTACAATCAAGCTAGAGCAGCCCTTTTGAGCAAGCTATGCCAACTCTGGAGCGGCCCAACCCCCAGCAGCCCTATCCAGAACCGGTCTACCCCCGTCGCCCCACCCGCACGGTGGCAGTTGGCGAGGTGTTGATCGGCAGCCAGCACCCAGTGGTGGTGCAGTCGATGATCAACGAAGACGTGCTCAATATTGACGCGGCGGTGGCTGCAATTCGCCGGCTGCACGAAGCGGGCTCGGAAATCGTGCGGGTTGCCGTTCCCAGCCTGGCCCACGCCAAGGCCATGGAGGTCATTCGGGAGAGGCTGATTCAAACCTACAAGCCAGTGCCGCTGGTGGCTGACGTCCACCACAACGGTCTCAAGGTGGCCCTGGAAGTGGCCAAGTACGTCGACAAAGTGCGCATCAATCCTGGCTTGTTCGTTGTGGAGAAGCCGCAGCCGGGGCGCACGGAGTACACAAAAGCTGAACTAGAGGCCATCCGCAGCGAGATCCGCGAGGCTTTTGTCCCCCTTGTACAGGCCCTCAAAGCCCAGAACAAAGCCCTACGCATTGGCGTCAACCACGGATCCCTTGCGGAGCGGATGCTCTTTCTCTACGGTGACACGCCTGAGGGGATGGTGGAGTCGGCCCTGGAGTATGCCGAGATCTGCGCTGAGCAAGACTTCCACAATGTGGTTCTCTCGTTCAAGGCTTCCCGTCCCCAGGTGATGTTGGCCGCCTACCGCTTGGCAGCTCGCCGCTTCGACGCCCTAGGGCTAAACTATCCCTTCCATCTGGGTGTAACTGAGGCTGGAGACGGAGAGTACGGCCGCATCAAGTCAGCGGTAGGGATCGGGACGCTCTTGGCCGAAGGGATTGGCGACACCATCCGCGTCTCTCTCACGGAAGCGCCGGAAAAAGAGATCCCGGTGGCCTACGGTATTTTGCAGGCTCTCAACCTGCGCAAGACCATGGTGGAATACGTGGCCTGTCCTTCCTGTGGGCGTACCCTCTTCAACCTGGAGGAAGTGCTGCAGAAGGTGCGGGCGGCAACCCAGCATCTGGTGGGCCTCGACATTGCCGTCATGGGCTGCATTGTCAACGGGCCTGGGGAAATGGCCGACGCCGACTACGGCTATGTGGGCAGGACGCCAGGAGTAATTTCCCTCTACCGCGGCAAAGAAGAAGTGAAAAGAGTACCGGAATCGGAGGCTGTCCAGGCTTTGATCGAGCTCATCAAAGCCGATGGTCGCTGGGTGGATCCGCCTGGAAGTCCCAACAATTAGCCAGCTCCCCTTCCTGTTAGCCTGGGAAGTACCTCGAGTAGCCGCCCTACTATGACCAGCACTCTTCGTCCCACTTTTAATACCGCCCGCTCCAGAGAGATCTTCGCCCGCGCCCAGCAGTTGATGCCCGGCGGGGTTAGCTCACCGGTGCGCGCCTTCAAGTCCGTGGGCGGGGATCCCGTCGTGTTTGACCGAGTCTCAGGGGCCTACGCCTGGGATGTGGACGGCAACCAGTACATTGACTACATCGGCAGTTGGGGACCAGCCATTGTGGGCCACGCTCACCCTGAAGTCATCGAGGCATTGCGGCAGGCTCTGGAGAAAGGCACCAGCTTTGGCGCCCCTTCTGTTCTGGAAAACGAGCTGGCGGAGCGGGTGATCGAAGCGGTGCCCAGCGTGGAGATGGTGCGCTTTGTGAACTCCGGCACCGAAGCCTGTATGGCAGCGCTGCGCCTGATGCGAGCCTACACGGGCCGGGAAAAGGTGATCAAGTTCGAGGGCTGCTACCACGGCCATGCGGACATGTTCTTGGTCAAGGCTGGCTCGGGAGTGGCTACTCTGGGCCTACCGGACTCGCCAGGGGTGCCCAAGGCGGCTACCAGTGCTACGCTGACGGCTCCCTACAACGACCTAGAGGCGGTCAAGGCGCTGTTTGAGCAGTATCCTGATTCGATTGCCGGCGTGATCCTCGAGCCGGTGGTGGGCAATGCTGGCTTTATTCCACCGCAGCCAGGCTTTTTGGAAGGCTTGCGCGAGCTCACCCGAAAGTATGGCGCTCTGCTGGTGTTTGACGAGGTGATGACCGGCTTTCGCATCAGCTACGGTGGCGCCCAGGGCAAGTTTGGCGTCATCCCTGACCTGACCACCCTGGGTAAGGTCATTGGCGGTGGCCTGCCGGTAGGCGCCTATGGCGGTCGGCGGGAAATCATGGAGATGGTAGCGCCCGCGGGGCCAATGTACCAGGCGGGTACGCTGTCCGGCAACCCTCTAGCCATGACTGCCGGCATCAAGACGCTCGAGATTTTGCGCCGCCCAGGCACCTATGAGTATCTGGAGCGCATTACTGAGAAGCTGCTGACAGGGCTGCTGGAGATTGCCCGGGAGACTGGGCACGAAATGTGCGGAGGTTATCTGCCGGGCATGTTCGGCTTCTTTTTCACTGCCGGCCCAGTGCGCAACTACGAGGAAGCCAGGCAGTCAGACTTGCAAAAGTTTGCCCGTTTTCACCGCGGCATGCTGGAGCGGGGGGTGTATCTGGCGCCCTCGCAGTTTGAGGCGGGCTTTACTTCCCTGGCCCACACGGAGGCGGATGTGGAAAGAACCCTGGAGGCAGCGCGAGAGGTGCTGCGGGCCCTCTAGGCTCCTGCACTCGCTCTGGGCAGCGTTGGATTGGGGAGACCAGAGCCAGGTTCTTCCCTGGAGGCGGCTTAACGCTCTTCCCAGCCTTCGAGGGTAGGGGTTCTTCCTCTTGGCAAGCTACAGGGAGTGCATAGGGGTGCCCTAGGCAGAGGCCACTGCCCCTGGGAGGCGCCGTTGCTCCAGCCCTCGTTCTTCAAATACGGCTAGAGGCCAGCTCCAGCTTGTGGGGAATTTGCCCAGCGCCTTGCGCAGGACTCGAACCTGCAACCATCGACTTAGAAGGTCGGTGCTCTATCCATTGAGCTAGCAAGGCAGAATCCAGAGCCATTATAGCCTTGGGAAGCTTGCCTACCGGAAGGTCGGTCCCCCCAAGGGTCGTCAAAGAACCTTTAGCCCTATGATGACAAAGGCTTGCTTTCAACAGGTGCCTTCTGCGCCTACAGGAGGGATCCCTATGCCACTGCCCCCTGATCCTAGCTTCGTTGAGGAGAAGAAAGCCGTTCGCGTCCCTCCCGGCCTGGAATCCCTCTCGCCGGCGGCTAGACGCTTGCTGCGGCTCTACCACGGCGGCAGTTTCGTCTTTTTGGGCCTGCTGTGGCTGTTGGTCGGGATCCCTAGTCTTTGGGCGCTGCGGGCAGATCTCCTCCGCCTCTGGCAACACTTTACCTGGACGGGCCTGCGCTATGCCCTCTTTTACCGCCCTAGCTGGCCCACCTTTGGCCTGTTGCTTTGCGTCAGTTTCACCGTAGGGATCCTAGTTGCCCAAAGCCGCTACGAGCTGTTTGGGCTTTACCCCTTCGAGCGCCGGATGCTGGAGCAACAGTCCCGCTGGATCCTGTCTTTGCCTGCCTGGCACCCTCTGCGGCGCTGGCTGGTGTGCACCCTGGATCCCCGCTAACAGAAGCCATCCCGGCTGGCAAGGCCTCCCAGATGCTGACCTAGGAGGAGCTAGGAGCAGCAGCTATCGAGCGTTGCACAATCCGGGACAGACGAGCCTTACGACGAGCGGCGGTGTTTTTGTGCAGCACACCTTTTTGGGCCGCCTTGTCGATGCGGCTAAAGGCAGCGCTCATTGCCGCCTGGATCTCCTGCAGGGTTTCCGGCTGAGGGTTGGCCGCGTAGGCAGAAGAGAGAGAGATCACCTTCTTCATGAGCGCGCGCACCATGGCCTTGGTAGCCTTGTTGCGCAGTCGGTTTCGCTCGGCAATCTTGAGGCGCTTGATAGCGGATTTGGTACGTGGCATGGTTGAAAGGGAAGAACAGCGAAGATCCAGCATACCATCCCCCTCCAGCCGTCGGACGGGATCCCCATGTTTTGCGATTGCAGCTCCCTCATCCAGTTCAACCCGCCTGCCCTTTTCTATGGGGTTGCCGTTTGCGACTTGGATCGGGACGGGGCTTTTGAGCTATTTGTGTGTGGCTTCCGCGGCCCGAACCGGGTTTTGAAGTGGAACGGGCAGGCGCTGGTGGATCTGGTGGACGACACCCTAGCCGATGCGGGGCGTATGGCCATTGGGGTAGCTGCTGGCGACTTTGACGGTGACGGCCAAGAAGAACTCTACGTTTTGAATACCGATACTTTCGGCGGGCGCAAGCGCTTTGGGGATCGCCTCTTCGACTGGCAGGGCTCCCGCTGGGTGGATCTGTTCTCGCTGCCCCACAACCAAGATGCCCTCAACCTCACTGCCGGACGCTCGGTGGCCTGTGTGGATCGCCTGGGCCAGGGACAGTACGGGTTCTTCGTCGCCAACTACGGCGGCCCCATGCGTCTTTACGAGCTGGGCTCCAACCAGATGATCGCTGATGTAGCGCCCGAGGCGGGGGTGAACCGGATTACAGGTGGGCGAGGGCTGGTGGCCGTGCCTCTGGTCTCCCAGCGGATGGATATTTTCGCCGTCAACGAGCAGGGGCCCAATTTTTTGTTCCGCAACCGCGGGGATGGCACCTTTGAGGAAATCGCCGCCGAGGTGGGGCTGGCGGATCCCAACGAGCACGGGCGCGGCGTGGCAGCAGTGGATCTGGATGGGGACGGGCGGCTGGACTTGGTGTACGGCAATTGGGAAGGGCCGCATCGCCTCTGGATCCAAACCCCCAGTGGCATTTTCAAAAACGTGGCTCCCCCCGAGCTGGCCAGGCCCTCCCGCATCCGCACGGTCATCGCTGCCGACTTCGACAACGACGGCTACCCGGAGCTGTTTTTTAACAACATCGGCGAGCCCAACCGCCTGTTTGGCTGGCGCTCCGGCTCCTGGCAGGCTATCGATATTGGGGAGGCGGCTGAGCCCCAGGGACTGGGGACAGGCGCAGCGGTGGCGGATGTGGATGGGGATGGGCGCCTGGAGCTGCTCATTGCCCACGGGGAATCGGGCGCCCAGCCTCTAAGCTTTTACCGGCCCCTGGCTAATGCCAATAACTGGCTGAGGGTCTTGCCCCTAACTCGCCAGGGATCCCCAGCCCGCGGCGCTCTGGTGCGGCTAGTAACTCCTGGCCGCCTGCAGATTCGGCCCATCGATGCCGGCAGCGGCTACCTCTGCCAAATGGAGCCGGTGGCTCACTTTGGCCTGGGATCCGAGACGGTGGTCAAGGAAATCCAGATCCAGTGGCCGGACGGGAAGGAGGTGCAAGTGGTCAACCCCCCCGTTAACCAGCTCCTGCGGATCCCCTATCCTGGCTAGTCGCTAATCTGAAACATCGAACCCCACTTGGTGGGCAACTTGGATTCTGGCCTAGATCTGCTGCCAGCGATCCCAATCTGTGATCATTGATGCAGCGTAGCCCCGCCCCATAGAGAAGTTGGGCTTTTTGACTGAGGTTGAAGCTGTTGGTGTGAGGGCCACATCTGAGCCCAGCCTGAGCAGAGGTTCGCCGTTGGTGAGGCGAAAACCATCGATCCCCAAGGGCAAAAACACCTCTCGAACCAGCGTGAGAATTTCTTCATCGGTCAAGCGCGCTGGGGCTTGCAGCCAGGTCAACTCTGCCTCGGCAGGCGCCAAACATAAAGCCGCTGGAAATAGCGCACCTGCTGGCTAACTAGCTCCTGCGGATCTCTATCCTATTCAGCTCTCCTGGCTTGATCTTTGCAGCGGCTTAGGTGCCGCAGCATGTAGCTTTCGAGCAGCATTCAGATCCCTGTCGATCTCCAGGCCGCACCTTTCACACCGAAACACCCGCTGGCAAAGTGGCATCTTCTGTCGGTGCCCACACCGTGAACACAGTTGGCTGGATGGATAAAACCTATTCACCACCACCAACTGACAGCCGTAGAGTTGGGCCTTGTACTCTAGCTGTCGCCGTTCGCGATAGCGGGACGGAGTCCTTAACTCATAGAAGCCACAATCGGCTAAAGATCCGGCCAGGCGGTGATTCTTGAGGAGGTTTTCTACCTGCAAGTCCTCAATCACCACCACCCGGTACTTCTTGGCCAAGTAGCTGGTCAGCTTGTGCAAGTTGTCTAGTCGTATGTCCGCCACCCGTTTGTGGGCCCTAGCAAGCTGCACCACTGCCTTCTTGCGGTTGGCGGATCCCTTTTGCTTGCGACTCAGCCGCCGATGCAGCCTCACCAAGCGCTTCTGGGCTTTGCGGTAGGGCTTGGGGTTATCAAACATTTCCCCACTGGCGCAGGTGGCCAGCTGGTTCACGCCCGAGCCCACCCCCACCCCATCCCCCGTCTCCTCAACCTGCGGAGACAGGGCCTCGTACTTGTTCGCTTCAGCGGTGCGTAGCACTTAAGAGATGTACCGCCGCCCAGCCCGCAGGCTGATCACGACGTTCTGGGGGGTGGCAGTAGGGGGGATCTCCGCACAGCGTAACCAGCCACTCATCAAGCGGGCCGGAGGCCTTAGATAGGTACCTTGATGCGGTTGCCGGAGATGTGGATGTTGCCTTCGAGATAAAAGCTGTCCCGTACCCCCTTGCGCTTGAAGCGGGGAAACCGGCCCAGTCCACTCCGCCAGCGTTTGTTCGCGTCAGCGGCGCGTAGCGCGCAGGCTTGCTCTAAGCTGCGGAGTGCCTGCTGCGGGGCGCACTTGGAGACTTGGTAGTACCAGGGGTTGGCCTTCTTGACCTCCACCACCAGCCGCTTGTGCAGGTCGTTCGCGACAGCGGTGCGGAGCACTTTGGCCGTGGGTAGTTTCGGCTTGGCCTCAATGGCCTGTTGGCAGATGGCCAGGCCCTAGTTGTAGGCACGGCGGGCTACACCGGCATGTTGGGCTGTCAGTGTCCGCTGTTTGTTGTTGAGCCTGAGCTCAGTCTTGCTCGCGTTAGCGGCGCGGAGCGCAAAGCCTAGCAGCACTTGCCCCCTAGAGGAACCCTGTCCCGCTAGCACGAGGAGGAATTCACTTCAGCTTTCGTGAGCCTTGAGGCCTGCCGTTGTTATTAAGATTCTCAGTGTGTTGGCATGAGCAGTGATAAGCTTCTCGGCCTGCTGGTGTCGGCCCTCCCAAAGCTCTGGTTGCAGCTCTTGGGGGACAGATTGGTCTGGACAACCCAGCTTTCTCTGTCAGGTTGCAAGAGGCGGCATTTCTCGAGGGCGAGCAAAGCCCTTTGAGCTGTTCTCATCCCGGATAAAAGCCGAGATTTACCACTTGCTCAAGAGTGTAGGGGACTCGGCGGGCAGGTCGTCTTCAGCAAGCGGTGTTTCCTATACTACGAGCAGGATCCCGTCTTGGTAAGCCTCTGCCAGAGCTGCCGCCAGCTCCGGTTTGAGGCTAGGACTCTCTTTGAGGAGTCGCTGAATTTGGCGGCGTTGCTCGCTAAGGGTTGCTCGCCAGCTTTTACCTCGCAAGTGAGGTTGGAACTGCCATTTCAGCAAATGGCCTAGCAGGATCCCCAGTCGATTGACCAGTTCCCGGCGCTCCTGCCTGCCCAAAGCCTCGATTTCCTCTGCCAAGTGCTCGGTATCTAGCTGCTCCAGTCGGCCCGATCTCAGCAGCGTCGCCTGCTCCTGGGTCCAGGCATAGAAGTCGCGCTCGTAAAGCTGCATACTCACTCCTATTTTTCAGGGTAAAAGCTGGGATCCATCACTTGCTCAAACGTGTAGGGACACTGATCAGGCAAATCCTGTAGAGAGAGGGGCGTTTCTCTCACCACCAGGAGCAGTCCTTTGCGATAGGCCTTCTCCATCGCTTCAGCTAGATAAGATTTGAGGCTGGGACTCTCCGCAATGAGTTCCTGGATATCCTGCCGCTGTTCGATGATCGTAGCCTGCCAGCTTTTACCGCGAAGCTGGGGCTGAAACTGCCACTTGAGGAGGTGTCCCAGCAGGATCCCCAGTCGATTGACCAATTCGCGGCGCTCCTGTCTGCCCAAAGCCTCGATTTCCTCTGCCAAGTGCTCGGTATCTAGCTGCTCCAGTCGGCCCGATCTCAGCAGCGTCGCCTGCTCCTGGGTCCAGGCATAGAAGTCACGCTCGTAAAGCTGCATGTCCACCCCCGTCTGGTTTCAGCTGCTGGGCCTTGCCTGTGAAAAGATTCGTTTGAGCCAAGAGTCCGCTAGACTAAAACCTGGACATCCCTTTTGCAACTCTCACTTCTATGGCCGACCCTCTCACCCCTCAGGTTAGCGAGCGCATCTGCAAGCACATGAACGAAGACCACGCCGATGCCCTAGCGCTCTATGCCAGAGTCTTCGGTCAGGTGGAAGGGGTGACCCAGGCCCGCATGCAGGCTATCGACTCGGAAGGGATGGATTTGCAGGTAGAGGTTGACGGGACCATACAAACGCTGCGCATTTCCTTTGATCACCCTCTCAAGGATTCCGAAGATGCCCACCACACCCTGATTGCCATGCTGAAACAAGCACGCGCTCGGGTTAAGCAGGGCAGTG
>NZ_JANSHR010000098.1:0-4963 GCF_047461675.1 Synechococcus sp. R70.1 | reverse complement strand
CGGCGCCCGTTGGCCCGCTTGGCCATCTCCGCTCGCGCTGCCTCGTCCCCATCGATGGCGTATTCGATGTACTTGACTCCCTTACGGTCTAGCAGTTGCTTGGCGCGAATGCAGAAGGGACAAAAACGCCATGTGTAGATCTCAACAGCCATAGGGAGAGAACGAACGCTTTCACATAGCTTAACATTTCAGTTGGCCTTCTTCCAGTTGTGGCCGATTTGGATATCCACCACCAGCGGTATGGAGAGAGACACTGCCCCTTCCATTTCTCTTTGAATGAGTGGCTGTAAGTCCTGCCATTCTGAGGGCTCTACTTCAAACACCAGCTCGTCGTGAACCTGCAAAAGCAAACGCGAGCGAAAGTTCTGCAGCTTTTCCTGCAGGCGAACCATGGCCACTTTGATGATGTCTGAAGCGGATCCCTGAATGGGGGCGTTCACGGCAGCCCGCAGCTCAGCTTGCTTGCGATGGCCCGACAGCTGAGACAAATTGGGGAAATAGCGACGGCGGCCCAAGATGGTTTCCACATAGCCATGTTCTTCCACAAAGGCTTGGGTGGCGCGGAGATAGGCAAAAACGCCGGCATAGCGCTCGTTAAATCGCCGCAAAAATTCCTTGGCTTCTGCCAGAGACACGCCAGCAGTGCGGGCAAAACGCTGCGCCCCCATGCCGTAAATAACTCCATAATTGATTGTCTTGGCAAGGCGACGTTCTTCGCTAGTTACCTCTTGTTTTTCAAAGAGCAAGCGAGCAGTAAGGGTGTGCACATCTTCCCCTGAGCGAAAGCCCTCGATGAGCGTTGGCTCTTGGCTGAGGTGGGCCAAGATGCGCAGCTCAATTTGCGAGTAGTCAGCCGAGGCCAATAGCCACCCCTCCTGGGGAATGAAGGCCTGGCGAATGCGGCGGCTGAACTCGCTGCGGATGGGGATGTTTTGCAGGTTGGGGTTAGAGGAGCTGAGTCGGCCAGTAGCGGTAACAGTCTGGTTGAAGTTGGTGTGCACCCTGCCTGTGTCGCGTCTTACCAGAGCTGGCAGCGCGTCCACATAGGTGGATTTGAGCTTGGCCAGAGTGCGGTACTGGAGAATCGTTTCAACAACTGGGTGATCTCCTTCCAGCTTCTCCAAAACCGAAGCATCGGTGGAGTAGCCGGTGGCTGTCTTGCGAGTTTTTCGGATATCTAGCTTTAGCTTTTCAAAAAGCAGGGATCCCAGTTGCTTGGGAGAGTTGAGGTTAAAAACCTCGCCTGCTTGGGCGTAGGCTTTCTGCTCCAGCGTTTGCAGCTCTTTCTCCAGTTCCTGAGAAAACTGCTTGAGAAACTCAGTGTCGATGCGGATGCCGACCCACTCCATTTCTTCCAAAACGTGAGCCAAGGGCAGCTCCACCTGGATAAAAAGATTCCAGAGGCGTGGGTCAGTTTGCTGTAGCTTTTCGGTGAGGATGGGCACCAAACGATAGGCGCAGTAGGCGTCGGTTCCGCAATATTCTGCCACTTTGGCAATGGGCAGATCGGCAATGGACTCTGCTTTGCCCAGCAGCTTTTCGTAGTTGGTGGTGGGTAAGTTTAGATAGGCAGCTGCCAAATCAGCTAGGTTGTGGCTAGCTTCTGGATTGAGCACATAGCTAGCCAACATGGGATCAAATTGGATCCCTTGTAGGCGGATGCCATGAGCGCGAAAAATACTGAGATCATACTTGCAGTTTTGCAGGCTTTTGGGGCGACTGGGATCCTCCCAAATGGGCTGTAGGCTCTGTTTGACTAGGTTCCAGTCCAAGTTGGCTCCCTGGCGGTGGCCAATGGGCAAATAGGCAACATCCCGCTCCGACCAACAGCAGCCAATCCCCACCAGTTGGGCGTCGCGGGGATCTAGACTCGTGGTTTCCGTGTCCCAGGCTACGATCCCGGAGCAGGCCAACAGCTCCTGCCGCAACAGCTCCAACTGCTCAGGGGTATCCACAATGCGTACCGGCGGCAGAGAAGGGGGGGGATGTGCAGCAAAATCAAACCAAAGGGCCTCGTCGTCGGCAGAGCCATTCTTTGAACCTGTCCTGGCTTCAGGGACTTGGGCTGGGATCCCGCCCAAAGTGGCTTGCAGCTTGCGCACTTGAGCAATGAAACTGCGAAACTCTAGTTTCTCCAAAAGCGGCAGCACTTCCGCCGGGTCAAACCCGGTCAGCCTCATGCTCTCCCAGTCGGGCAAAAGGGGGACATCACAGTGAATCCGAGCCAGAAATTGGGAGTGCTGGGCTGCGGTGATCCCTTCCTTGAGGTACTGCTGGACTTTGCCAGGGATCTCCTCCAGATGGTTGAAAATCTCCTCCAAGCTGCCGTAGCGCTGCAAGAGCTCTGCCGCTCGCTTGGGGCCGATCCCCTTGACGCCGGGAATGTTGTCGGAGGGGTCACCACAGAGGGCTTTGTAGTCGACCACCTGCCAAGGCCAGATGCCCAATTTCTCTCTGACCTCTTGGGGGCCAAATTCGCTGACGCGATCTTTGCTGTTGAGGTGCAGAACCCGAATTCTTCCCTCGCGGTCAATCAATTGAAACAGATCCTGGTCGCCGCTTAAGATCTGCACCCGATACTCTTGGGGGGCAAGCCTGCAGAGCGTACCCAGAATATCGTCGGCCTCAAAGCCGGGCACTGCCAAAATCGGAATGCGCAGCGCCGCCAACACCTGCCTGAGGTTTTCCACATCCTCAATAAACTCCGGCGGCGTTTCCGGACGGCCTGCTTTGTAGGTTTCATCGGCCTCGTGGCGAAAGGTGGGCTGCCGGGTATCAAAGGCAACAGCTACGTGGGTGGGAGGGTATTTCTCCAAGACCTCCAGCAGCGATTTCAAAAAGCCAAAGCTGACACTGGTCGGGATCCCAGTGGAGGTGCGCAAGCCCCCCTCGCGGCTATGGGCAAAGGCGTAAAAAGAGCGGTAGGCCAGGGAGTGGCCATCGACCAAAAGGAGCGTCTGAGGGTGGGAAGCCATCGGCCAAGACCAAGAACTGAGTCCAGCCTATCGTTTGCTGCCCCCTAGGGCCGCCAGGGAAACTGGCGAAAGTTGGGAGGACGCTTCTCCAAAAAAGCGCGTCTGCCCTCGGCAGCTTCCTCGGTCATGTAATACAAGAGCGTCGCGTCTCCCGCCAGCTCCTGCAGTCCCATCTGGCCGTCGCAATCGGCGTTGAAAGCAGCCTTAAGGCAGCGGATGGCCAGAGGACTGTGTTGGAGGATCTCCCGCGCCCAGCGGATCCCTTCGGCTTCCAGTTCCTCCACCGGCACCACCGCATTGACCAGGCCCATCTCCAGGGCTTGCGCTGCGGTGTACTGGCGGCAAAGAAACCAGATTTCGCGCGCTTTTTTTTGTCCCACCACCCGCGCCAGGTAGCTGGCCCCAAAGCCGCCGTCAAAGCTGCCCACCCGTGGCCCGGCCTGGCCAAAGATGGCGTTGTCGGCAGCGATGGTCAGGTCGCAGATGAGATGCAAAACATTGCCCCCACCAATGGCGTAGCCGGCCACTAGGGCAATCACCACCTTGGGCAGGGAGCGGATGATGCGCTGGAGATCCAAGACGTTAAGACGCGGAACCCCAGCCTCATCCAGGTAGCCGGCCTCTCCCCGCACGCTCTGATCCCCGCCGGCGCAGAAAGCATACTTTCCATCCGTATGGGGCCCGGCGCCCGTCAAGAGCACGACTCCAATACTGGGATCCTCCCGCGCATCCAGAAAGGCATCAATCATTTCGACGATGGTCTTGGGGCGGAAGGCATTGCGCTTGTGGGGCCGGTTGATGGTGATCTTGGCGATGCCGTCCGTCTTCTCGTAGAGGATGTCTTCGTAGAGCTTGGCCGTCTGCCACATGGTGTCCAGAGTCCCAACTGCCCTCCCATTATCCCGCTAGGGGGTGGCCCGGAGGAGGGATCCCAACAGCCCTTCCAGGGTGTACTCCTGAGCCACCACATCTACCCGCCCTAAGACCTTCTTGCAGGTTTCCGCCGTTTTGGGGCCGATGGCAGCAATCTGGACCGGTGGATCCCAGACTTCAGGGCCTAGCCCTGCCTGGCGCAGGAGGTGGGCAAAATGCTGCACCGTTTTGGAGCTGGCAAAGGTGAGAATATCCACCTGGCGATCTTTGAGAGCCTCCACCACCTGGGGATCCGCCGCTGCCGGACAGGTCGATTGATAAGCGGCCACCTCCACCACCTCGGCTCCGCGTTGCCGCAGCCCTTGCACCAGCTCCTCCCGCCCTCCAGATTCGACGCGGGGAAAGAGGATGCGCTGCCCCTGCACCGGCTCCGGCCAAATGGGCAGCAAGGCTTCGGCCACAAACTCGGAAGGCATCAAATCTGGGCGGATGCCATACTGAGCCAGCACCGCCGCCGTTTTGGATCCCACCACCGCCACTTGCAGGGAGTGGAGCGCCCGGCTATCTCGCCCCTGCTGCTGCAGCCGCTCGAAAAAAGCCTGCACCCCATTGGCCGAAGTCAGCAGCAGCCAGTTGAACTGTTGCAAGTTGGCAATGGCGGTGTCCAGGGGATCCCAACTGCTAGGAGGCTGGATCACCAGGGCAGGCATCTCCACCACCCGCGCCCCCTGAGCCCGCAGCAGCTCGCGAAAAGCCGGCGACTGCCCCTCAGCACGGGTGACCAGCACCGTCTTGCCTGCCAAAGGAGCCGGTGGCGGCAACGGTGGAATCCCCAGCAAAAATTCCTGCCGCAGCCGCACCACCTCGCCCACTATCAATAGCCCCGGCAACCTTTCCCCAGCCTCCGGCTCTACCCCTTCCCCCTGCTGCAGCTCCGCCAAGGTGCCCACCCAAACCCGCTGCTCCGCCTGCCCCGCCCCCCAGATCAGGGCCACTGGGCGGTCTGCCGGGATCCCAGACTCCAGCAACCGGGTGCAAATGTATTGCCGCTGACGGGATCACATCAAAATCACCAGCGTATCCAACTGGGCCAGAGCGCCCCAGGGCAGAGCCTC
>NZ_JANSHR010000097.1:0-587 GCF_047461675.1 Synechococcus sp. R70.1 | reverse complement strand
ACGAGGAAGGCCGTTGCGATGAGCCTACTCCCTGTCAGCGGGTGCGCCTGAATAATTTTGTAACCGTCAACAGTACCTTCCCTGATGAAGTGACATCCACTTTAATTGCCATACCAGAGCAGTCAGTGGAGGTTATACCAGAGCAGTCAGTGGAGGTTATAGAGAACGCCCCCACCTTCGCCAACGGAAGGGCGGTTTTTGAATCCGATGGCCGCGCCCGTCGACTGGGTCGCTTTGTAGTTAGCAGCACCTACTCCCAGGGCGAAAACCGCTGCGTGGTGGTGAGCACCTTGATAGGCACCATCCGCAAGGACAACGACCCGGCTTGTGCAAGGAGAACAGATGCAGAAGACTAGCCAGCCTTGCAACCTCCTTGAAAGGGGGTAGGATGGTCAGGCCGATGTTTTTGGGTAGCGCATGGCCCCTTCTTCCCCAATCCTTCAGGAAAAAACCTTTCCTTGGCAATCTCGTCAGCCGGCTCTGCTGGTGCTGGCCGATGGCACTTCCTTTGCCGGCTGGTCCTTTGGGGCAGCGGGCACGGCGGTGGGCGAGGTGGTGTTCAACACGGGCATGACCGGCTACCAGGA
>NZ_JANSHR010000096.1:0-591 GCF_047461675.1 Synechococcus sp. R70.1 | reverse complement strand
CCGACGATCCCACCAAGCTGCAGGCCATCTTTATCAGCAACGAGGCGCGGCAACGCCTAACGCTACGAGATAACCCAGCGGCAGTGCAGGCCACAGCCGTTTACCACTACAGCCACCGAGATGGGCGCTTCCCCATTGCTTGCCTGGCCACGGTAGCCCACCCCGGCACTCCCTGGAGCTTGCAGCGGGCTTCCACCTTCCCTACCGGCGACCAGCGCACTCAACTGGGCATCAACTTCTTTACTGGAGAAGGCACCAACGTTTGGGAGTATGACCCCGAGCCGATGCGGGAGCAACTGCGGCCTGGCACTCCTTTGTGGACAGCGCTCACCAACCTGGCCAATTTTGCCGGCGATCCCGACGGGGCCTATCCACCCAGGCAAGAAGCGGGCCGCATTCATCCGGATCCGTTCATCACCGCCTTTGGCAACTTCTCCGAGCTGCGGCGGGCGATTGGGCAGGCGATTGATCTGGTCAACCGAGGCACTCCCGCTGACCAAGTGACTGACCAATTGAGCCTGGCCGACCAAACCACCCTGCAAACGGCAGGCTGCATGCTGGGCATGCTGGCCGACAACATCCTGCGCATTC
>NZ_JANSHR010000095.1:0-593 GCF_047461675.1 Synechococcus sp. R70.1 | reverse complement strand
TCCTAGTAGCTTCTACTTGGTAGTAGGTTACAGCGAGTCTCTGTTCGTAGCCAGCCTGCTAGGTTTTTTCTACTGGTCAATGGACTTGAACTCTCTCCGGGCGGCACTTTTGGCTGGGGCCCACGGCTTGGCGATGAGTGCCACTCGCATTGTGGGCCTGCCGGTGGCGTTGCTTCCTCTGCTGCGCCTGGGGGAGGGATCCCGCCGTTGGTTTTGGACAGCCGGCGCCGCTGTTTTGGCCTTGTTGGGCGGGCTGAGTTTTTTCCTCTACTGTCAGCTCCGCTTTGGCCGTTGGGATCTCTACATCGAAATGCAGCGCTACTTTACCGGCGTGCAGGCCAATTACCAAGCCCTTTTCCAGGCTTCTACCTATGTCCTTTCCCCTGAGCGATGGCAAGTCTTGCTCTCTCCTTCTGCACCTGTGAAGGATGCTGGGCTGTGGTCTGATGCTCTTAGCCAACTGTTTGTGTCTGTTACGCTGGGATCCCTAGCTGTTACAGGCTTGCTGGATGGGTTGAGTGTCCTGGTGGGCAAGAGCCGGTGCTGGCAAGAGCGACTGGGGTTTCACCTAGCCGCCTGGGCCATGTTCTACA
>NZ_JANSHR010000094.1:0-2496 GCF_047461675.1 Synechococcus sp. R70.1 | reverse complement strand
TCCCCAATCTTGTACCTCAACTCATTCGACGCGCCCTAGAAATTGGCACCAGCGCCATGTTGCGCGAATTTCGGGAAACGCTTCGCAATTCCTAATACTGCTTTCCAGCTTTAGGAGAAGATCAAATGCCTAGCAATCGTCCTGCTCCCTGGTTAGGACATCCCTTGGATCCCAACCCCAGCCCAGATCCCACAGCGAGCTTTATTGAATATCTGCGTTGGATGAGGGCTCCAGCAACTCCTTTCAAAGACGGAGCCAAAGTCGATCTGGTGCACCAGGCAGAAGCAAAGGCAAACTACGGAGCGCGTCTTCAAGTTCTGAATGCTCGCATCAAACGCATTGCCGGAGAAAAAAACACTTTTCGGGTCACCTGTCCCTGGCGAATTCGGGTAGGCGGAGCCAAAGGCCCGGAGAGCATGCTGCTGCCCGCTTTTGATCACTTGGGGATCCCTTACCTTCCCAGCTCCACCTTGCGGGGGGTAGCCCGCGCCCAGGCTATTCGAGAGTTGATGCAGAAGCACAATCTGTCTTGGGAGGAGGCAGATAAAGCAGTGGCACCCTGGCTTGGGCATCTAGAAGCTGAGGACAAAGATAGTGCTGGCAAGGTGATCTTTTTAGATGCCTACCCCGTGCCAACCCGTCCCCAAAGACAAGGGGATCCTGATAACTCCAGGTCGGGAGGCTTGGCTGTTGATATTGCCAATAACGTTTGGAGATGGAATGGCAACAGCTTGGAATATAAAGCAAATCCCAATGTCTTTTTCTCTCTCAAACAGGCCACGTTTTTAATCGGGATCCGCAAAGGCCCAGGCTGCACCGACGAGATGTTGGCCCAAGTGAAAGAATGGCTCATCCGCGGGCTGGAGCAAGGAGTGGGATCCCAAGTCAATACCGGCTACGGTCGGCTGATTCAAACTGGCAAGACTCTATCTCAATACAAGGGAGAATTCTTGCGGCTGCCTTTTGAGCTGGAGGGTCAGTTGATCCACGGGCGGCAAGTGGTCAACTGGAGACCTGATAAGAACCGGTATGACAACAAATCAATTGCCGAAGTCCGACCGGTAGCCTTTAAGAACATGCTGCGCTACTGGTTTCGAACCTTTGCCCTGGGTGTTTTGCCCGTGAAGCAGGTGCAGGAATGGGAGGGGCAACTTTTTGGGGCCATCACTCCCCAGCAAAAACATGGCTGGATCCATGTGGATCTTTTAAATGGGCGAGTAACTCAACCAGAGCCGGAACCCAACCAAGCGGGAAAGGGGAAGCCTGCTGGACGGCAAGAAGGGATCCTCATTCTCAGCCTTTCTGAGGAGTGCCAAAACTATGCTTCAAAGGAGAAGCAGGAAGCGGTGCAAAAGCTCTTTCGGAATCTAACCTGGATGCTGTTTCACCTGGGAGGTATTGGCCAGGGGGCAAGAAGGCCCTGCTACTCTCGCCAAGACCGCGGTAGAGCTCCTTGGTGGCGGGGATCCACCCTCATTCCCAACTCCGAAGATTCATTTTGGAATCTGCCAGAGTCGGTAGAGGAATTCCAGAAACTCTTTCAGAAGCGGCTGCGGGGCTTTTTTGAAGCACTCCAGGTTTTGACTGGGCAGGCCATTGATCCCAGCAATCCCGGGAGCTTTGGTCAGGTCAGCAAAGAAAAGTTGCCTGAAGCTGTGGATGCCCATTGCAGGATTGTAGTCTGCAGCGGCCCAAAAGAGTTTAATAAGCCCTATGCTTTGGCTGTTTTGCACAAGGTAGGCAAGATAGCGCCAGGAAAATACGACAAGTTTCTCTGCGGCGACACAGGCACGCCGTCCCCTGTTTGGATTGCAGATGCAGATTTGGATGACTATCAGGTAGTTACCGTTTTTGGGGCAACTGTGAATCCTAGGAAAAGATATCTTGAAAACCTTGAGAGAGGAGCAGTTGGCTTTGCTCAAATCTGGCCATTCCGGTAGTAGAACGTTAGAAGAGGCTCAACATGTCCAGAAGGAAAATCAACGTCAAAGCTCTAACAAGTCTAATCACAGCTTTAATCAACGGCTCAATCACACTGGCCATCCTGCTAATTGCCCCTTTGGGATTGGCAGCCGTGATTACAAACACGATCCTTGTCATGATTGCCAGCTTCTTTTCGGGCAGTCTGGCAGAGATTTTGATGGGTTTCTTGTCAAGTCCTGAAATTGATGTTTACCGGAGCGTGGCCGCTCTAAACCCGGCAACGCCATAGATCAGAGGCGAGGCGCTGAAGATCTGCGTCGTCATGACGAATAATGCGAACTTTATATGTCTCTCGGCAGGGGTGTAGGCTAAGCCTTAAGCAAGAGTTCGTAATGGTCTATTTGGGCGAGTCGCTCTTGCAGGAGGTGCCTCTACCCTTGCTGGAGCAAATTTTAATCTTTGGCCGATCCCAGGTAACCACAGACGTAGTGAGAGCGTGCCTGAGGCGGAATATTCCTATTGCCTATCTCTCCCGGCTAGGCTATTGCTATGGTCGCCTTGTTCCTATAGAGA